>CAYUFZ010000044.1:12319-12647 GCA_964444025.1 uncultured Emticicia sp. | reverse complement strand
TGGACTTTCTAAGCCTGCCCTTTGGTTGAACGAAGAGGGTTTGTTTTTTTCTAAAAAACCATTGTATTCTATCTTTGGAGCTTCTTTTGGCGACTACGATGCCACCATGCTCAATGTGACTTTTGTGAGAGAAAGCAATAAAAATATGGGTAACAATCATTATTTGAATGCCAAAGCGTGGTTTGGAAGGAAATATGCTGTGGGGCTGTCGTATAGAAATGAAAAAAGTTCGGGTATCACTGTCAGTAAAATAGTACCTATGGCAGAAATTCAATTTTCAAATCCATTACGAATGGGCTTGTCTTATGACCCCAAGCCTCCCGTTTTT
>CAYUFZ010000044.1:11601-12309 GCA_964444025.1 uncultured Emticicia sp. | reverse complement strand
TTTAGAAGTTCTTCGCAAGCTAGTACTTTCAGACAAAGGGGAATTTTTCAATTGTTTTTTAGGTATGAATTTGGCGAAGATTCTTCTGAAGAAAATCGGATGAAATATTTTTAATGTTTGGGTCTTGAATAAATTTAACAATAAAGTTAAAAATAATCATCGAAAAGTATTATTTTATAAAATTGCTCAAAATATCTATCTGAAATTTGCAAAAAAAATATTACTTTATTGAAAGCGTGGCTTAACTTTGCGTTAATTATCTAAGTTTATTTATTTTCGATATATATACCATATTTCAATGGACCAATTTTCATACATTGCCAATGCTGATGTAGCGGCATTGGACGCACTTTACCAACAATATAAAGAGAATCCAACTTCTGTAGATGAGAGCTGGCAAAATTTTTTCAAAGGTTTTGAATTTAACCGTACTTTTAATGGGTCGGCAGCCAACGGAATTTCGTCATCTACTAACGTAACAGCAGAACATACCCGTAAAGAAATGGAGGTTGTTCACCTCATCAGAGGTTATCGTTCGAGGGGGCATCTTTTATCTACAACCAATCCTATCGGTGGCCGAAAAGACAGACAGCCCATGTTGGAGCTGTCGGATTTTAATTTATCGGAGTCTGACTTAGATACTGTTTTTGAGGCGGGAGTGGAATTATTTGGAGAACCAGCTTCTCTTCGAAAAATTGTTGATGCTCT
>CAYUFZ010000044.1:10904-11591 GCA_964444025.1 uncultured Emticicia sp. | reverse complement strand
TTTTGCAATATATTCGTGACAGAAAAGCGAAAAATTGGTTGCGTAATAAAATTGAGAAAGAATATCTTTATTTTAGCCCTTCACGTGAGCAAAAACTAAGAATTTTTCAAAAACTGAATGAAGCAGTGAATTTTGAAAACTTCCTTCATACCAAATTTTTAGGTAAAAAGCGTTTTTCTTTGGAAGGTGGCGAGTCTTCTATACCGGCATTAGATGAAGCGATAACTCATGGAGCAGAATTGGGTGTTGAGGAGGTTGTTATCGGAATGGCTCACAGAGGTCGTCTAAATGTTCTGACGAATATATTGCAAAAGCCTTATGAGCAGGTTTTTAATGAGTTTGAAGAGAATGTTCAGTTGGAGTCTTATAGCGATGGTGATGTAAAATATCACATGGGGTATTCAAGCCAAGTTGCTACACCAAGTGGCAAAAGAATCAGCTTGAAATTAATGGCAAACCCGTCTCACTTGGAAGCGGTTAATCCGGTTGTTATTGGCTATTCTCGTGCTAGAGCGGATGCTCATTTTGAGAAAGCTGCTCTTAAATCGAATGACCACGACGATATTTATGACAAAGTATTGCCAATCTTGATTCATGGTGATGCAGCAGTTGCGGGGCAAGGAATTGTCTATGAAGTAACGCAAATGTCGAATCTTCCAGCTTATTATACCGGAGGAACGCTTCATT
>CAYUFZ010000044.1:7666-10894 GCA_964444025.1 uncultured Emticicia sp. | reverse complement strand
GTTATTAACAATCAAGTTGGTTTTACGACAGATTTTGATGATGCTCGTTCGTCAATTTATTGTTCTGATATTGCCAAAATTATTGATGCTCCGATTTTTCACGTCAATGGAGATGACCCTGAAGCAGTGGTATATGCCATGCGTCTAGCAACGGAATTCCGTCAGGAGTTCAATAGGGATGTTTTTGTGGACATGGTTTGCTATCGTAAGTATGGGCATAATGAATCAGACGAGCCAAGAATGACTCAGCCGACGATGTATAAAACCATTGATTCTCATGCAAATCCTCGTGAGATTTATTTGAAAGAATTGATGAATAGGGGAGAAGCAGATAGCCAGTTTGCGGAAGAGATGAAGAAAAGTTTTGAGGGCGAATTGCAAGATTTATTGGCAAAAGTAAAACAAAAGCAATTGCCTTATCAAAAACCAAAATTAGAGGAAGCATGGGCAAAATTGAGAAGGTCTGTGCCTGAGGATTTTGAAAAATCACCAGAAACAGGCATTAGCCAAGCTGTCATTGAGAAAATAGGGAAAACGCTCTCTAATGTTCCAGAGGGATTTAAGCCTTTGAAGCAAATCGAGAAAATCCTTGAAGAAAGAAAGTCGATTTTCGCTCAAGAAAAATTGGTAAATTGGTCTGTGGGTGAATTAATGGCGTACGGGGCTATTTTGAATGAAGGGAAATTTGTTCGATTTACTGGTCAAGATGTGCAAAGGGGTACATTTACCCATCGACATGCCGTATTGCACGATGTAGAATCCAATCAAAATTATAATAATTTGGCCCATCTCGGCGAAGGTCAAGGCAAGTTTGAGATTTATAACTCTTTACTTTCGGAGTATGGTGTCATGGGATTTGAATATGGATATGCCATGGCAAACCCAGATGCTTTGGTTATTTGGGAGGCTCAATTTGGTGATTTTGCCAATGGTGCTCAAATAATGATTGACCAATTTATTGCAGCAACCGAGTCGAAATGGAATACCATGAACGGTTTAGTCTTGTTGTTACCTCATGGATACGAAGGGCAAGGACCAGAACACTCGAATGCTCGTCCAGAAAGATTCTTGCAATTAGCAGCCGAATATAATATGTATGTGTGTACATGTACTACTCCTGCAAATATTTTCCACATGTTGCGTCGTCAGTTGGCATTGCCTTTCCGAAAACCTTGTGTGCATTTCTCTCCAAAATCGATGCTCCGTCATCCGATGGCGGTATCTCCGATGAGTGATTTTGAGGAAGGTTCGTCTTTCCGTGAAATTATTGGAGATTCGTTTGTGGAGGCAAAGAAAGTGAAGAGGGTATTGCTATGTAGTGGAAAGATTTATTATGATTTATTAGACAAACAAAGAAAAGATAATAGAACAGATGTTGCCATTGTGCGTGTGGAGCAATTGCATCCATTCCCTAAAAAGCAACTCCAAGCCGAACTGGCCAAATATAAAAAGCCTGAAGTTTTATGGGTACAAGAAGAGCCTGAAAATATGGGGTACTGGTCGTTTGTTTTACGAGAATTCCCTGAAATTGGTTTAGGAAACATCATTGCTCGTAAATCAAGTGCTTCTCCAGCTACAGGCTTTACGAAAGTTCATGGAAAAGAGCAAGCAGACCTTGTAGAGCGTGCATTTAACTAAGTCGATTTAAAGAAAAACGGATTAAAGAAAAATATATTCATCATGGCAATAGAAATGAAAGTCCCTTCGGTGGGCGAATCGGTAAGTGAAGTAACTATCGCTTCTTGGACTAAAAAAGACGGTGATTTTGTGAAAATGGATGAAGTTATCTGCGAGTTGGAGTCAGATAAAGCCACTTTTGAATTACCTGCCGAAGCTGATGGAATTTTGAGAATTGTAGCACCTGAGGGGGCAACCTTGGCGATTGGTGCATTGATTTGTAAAATTGAAGCTTCTTCGCAAGCGTCGGCTCCAGCTCCGGTATCTGAAGCTCCGAAGGTAGCGGCTGCTCCAGTTGAGGTGGCTTCTAAAGTAATAGAGGTAATTATTCCAGCGGTAGGGGAGTCAATCTCAGAAGTAACGATTGCCTCTTGGAGTAAAAAAGATGGCGAATCTGTCAAAATGGACGAGGTTATCTGTGAATTGGAATCGGATAAGGCTACGTTTGAATTGCCTTCTCCTGAAAATGGAGTTCTCACTATTGTGGCACAAGCAGGTCAGGTAGTGCCAATTGGGGGAGTTGTGGCAAGAATTGCGGTAGGAGTAAGCTCGTCTGCACCTGTTGTAGCTACTACGTCTGTTGAGAATGAAGCGTCAGCTCCTGCCGGGGCTAATTATGCGGCTGGGCATCCATCACCAGTGGCAGCTAAAATTTTAGCAGAAAAAGGAATCGATTCTACTTCTGTTCAAGGAACTGGCATTGGTGGAAGAATTACGAAAGAAGATGCTCTAAAGGCAGAAAAGGCATCAGCTCCAGCTGTAGTTACTCCGACGGCAAATAAGGTAAATGCTCCTGAGACAAAAACTGACAGGGCTTCTCGACGTGAGAAAATGACATCGCTACGCAAAACCATTGCCAAACGTTTGGTAGCGGTTAAGCAAGAAACGGCTATGCTGACGACTTTCAACGAGGTTGATATGAAGCCAATCATGGATTTGAGAGCAAAATATAAAGATAAGTTCAAGGAAGTGCATGGCGTAGGTTTAGGATTTATGTCGTTCTTTACCAAAGCTTGTGCCATTGCTTTGAAAGAATTTCCAGTGGTGAATGCGTACATCGACGGCGATGAAATCATATATAACGATTATGCAGACATTGCCATTGCAGTATCTGCCCCTCGTGGTTTGGTTGTGCCGGTAATCCGAAATGCGGAAAAATTAGGTTTTGCTGAGATCGAATCAGAAGTAGTTAGATTGGCTGGAAAAGCAAGAGAAAATAAATTGACTATCGACGAAATGACCGGAGGAACGTTTACTATCACAAACGGAGGGATTTTTGGTTCGATGCTTTCTACGCCTATCATCAATGCTCCGCAATCGGCAATTTTAGGCATGCACAATATTGTCGAGCGTCCAGTTGTGGTAAATGGCGAAATTGTGGCCCGTCCGATTATGTATGTGGCTTTAAGTTATGACCACCGTACCATCGACGGAAAGGATTCGGTAAGTTTTTTGGTGCGTGTCAAACAATTATTGGAAGACCCTACTCGTATTTTGTTGGGTGTATAATGTATCTCAGGTATTATTTGAATTTTTAATTTTATTAATATA
>CAYUFZ010000044.1:4620-7656 GCA_964444025.1 uncultured Emticicia sp. | reverse complement strand
GTAGTAGTGATTGGCTCTGGCCCAGGGGGGTATGTGGCAGCCATTCGTTCAGCACAATTGGGAAAAAAAGTTGCTATTGTTGAAAAATATGGTGTCTTAGGAGGTACTTGTTTGAATGTGGGTTGTATCCCTTCTAAGGCTTTACTCGATTCGTCTGAGCATTTCTATAATGCCGCCAATCATTTTGCAGAACACGGAATAGAGATTTCAAATCCGATTCCTAATCTTTCTAAAATGATTGAACGAAAGAATGGAGTAATCGGAAAAATGAATGCAGGAATTACGTTTTTGATGAAAAAAAATAAAATTACTGTATTCAATGGTTTTGCTTCTTTTGTTGATAAAAATACCATTAATATTAAGAAAAATGATGATTCTACTGAAGTAATCACGACCGAAAAGGTTATTATTGCGACTGGCTCTAAGCCAACCATTTTACCTTTCATGAATTACGATAAAAAACGCATCATTACGAGTACAGAAGCCTTGAATTTACCCGAAATACCTAAGCATTTAATCGTAATCGGGGCAGGGGTGATTGGGGCAGAACTTGGCTCGGTCTATGCTCGTTTGGGTGCGAAAGTATCTTTCGTGGAGTTTGCTGATTCGATGATTCCGACAATGGACAAGACCATGGGCAAAGAATTGCAGAAGTCTATCAAAAAGTTAGGAGCGGAATTTTACTTCAATACGAAAGTTACTAATATTGCCAATAATGGAGAGGAAGTGACCGTGACGGCAGAAAAAGGAGAGGGTGTTGTCGAAATTAAAGGCGATTATTGTTTGGTAGCGATTGGTCGTCGGGCTTATATCGATGGCTTAAATTTGGAAGCAATAGGCGTAGCAACTGACAGAGGTAAAATCGTGGTTGATGAACATACGCTCGAAACCAATATCAAGGGTATTTATGCCATCGGGGATGTCATTCGGGGGGCGATGTTGGCTCATAAAGCTGAAGAAGAAGGTGTTTTTGTAGCAGAAGTGATGGCAGGACAAAAACCGCACATTCATTATCATTTAATTCCTGGAGTGGTTTATACTTGGCCTGAAGTGGCATCTGTTGGATGGACGGAAGAGGAATTAAAAGCAAAAGGAATTGCTTATAAAAATGGACAATTCCCATTCAAAGCATTGGGTAGAGCTACCGCAAGTGGCGATACGGATGGTTTGGTGAAGGTATTGGCCGATAAAAACACAGATGAAATTTTAGGGGTTCATATTATTGGTGCAAGGGCTGCCGACATGATTGCGGAAGCTGTTACTGCTATGGAATTTAGGGCAAGTGCTGAAGATATTGCTCGGATTTCTCATGCTCACCCAACTTATATGGAGGCTCTGAAAGAGGCGGCTTTGGCGGCAACTGACAACAGGGCAATTCATGCCTAAGTTTCTTAAAAAGGCTGTTCTTTTTTGGACAGCCTTTTTATTTTGAAAGTTCTTTACTTGAGTCTTTCGGGATTTTCACTGATAAATGCTGACCATCCTTTTTTCTTGGAAGAGTTTCCGGTTAATGCTTTCGTTTTTCCGTGCATAAAATGACATACGGCTACTCCCAAGGCATCTGTCGCATCTAAAAACTCTGCCTCTAGTTTGGTATGTAATAGGTGTTCCAACATGTAGGCTACTTCTTCTTTGCTGGCATTGCCATTTCCTGTAACTGATTGTTTGACTTTTTTAGGCAAATATTCTACGATTGGAACTTCACGATTGAGAGCTGCCGCAATAGCTACTCCCTGAGCCCTCCCTAGTTTTAGCATCGATTGCACATTTACACCATAAAATGGAGCTTCAATCGCCATTTCATCTGGAAGGTATTCCGAAATTAATTGTGTGATTCTTTCAAAGATTTTCTTTAATTTCAATTCGTGTGAACTATATTTGTCAAGTCTAATGACACCGTATTGTATCACCTTCAAGACACTGCCCTGAACCGATATAATGCCGTATCCCATGATTCTTGTTCCGGGGTCAACTCCCAATATTATTTTTTCTTGATTCATACATGCAAAATAAACTAAAATTCTCTAATAAATACTTATCATTCGGATTCAAAACACTTAAACTTTTATTTTGGCTTTGCCTTTTAGTGGCTTTGTATTTTCAAGTTATCGTAAAATTTAAGAATTTTCAATGGAATTCCTTACATAATCTCGATATATTTTTTGGGGTCAATATTATTTATTGGATACTCATAGGATTATTATTGATATTGAGTTGGGCTTTAGAAGCAAAAAAATGGCAAATATTGGCACAAAAAATCGAGAATATTTCCTTTTTTCAGGCTTTTAAGGGTGTTTTGGTTGGGTTGGCTTTCTCAAATATTCTTGTTTCTATTGGTGATTTTGCCGGAAAAATATTGATGCTTCATTCGGATAAAAGATTGCAAAGCATCGGTGCTGCTCTCGTCGGAAATGCCATTCAGTTATATGTTTCGCTATTGTTTGGATTTTTTGGGCTATTGTTTTTTGTTAGCTCACAACATCCAACTCCTGCATTTGCTTTTTATGTACTGACTGTTTTTCTTGGGATTTGTGTATCATTTGGGCTAATTTTAGGGATATACTTTGATAAATCAAATGCTTTGTTTTTACCTAAAAAAATATTCAAAAATTATCTAAAAGTCCTGAAAGAGTTCTCTCCAAAAGAAATAAAGCGTATTTTTATACTTTCTTTTTTTAGATACTTCGTATTTAGCACGCAATTTTACTTAATTCTAGTCATTTTTCAATTTAATTTACCTTGGAAAGTATTATTTTCGGGTATTTTTCTTATATTCTTAGGTAAAACTATTGGGTCGTTGTTTCATTCATTGGGGGATTTGAGCATACGGGAGCTTTCTGCTGTTTATTTTTTCTCTTTTTATGGAACGGATATTCCGTTGGTTTCTTTGGCAACTTTTATGGTTTGGATAATCAATGTTTTATTCCCGTCGCTCGTTGGAAGTTTCTATGTTTTTCAATTAAAATTCTCGACTAATCAACTTCAATCTGAATGAATTATCTATTATTTATCATTGTTTCGCTGTATTTTGCTATG
>CAYUFZ010000044.1:0-4610 GCA_964444025.1 uncultured Emticicia sp. | reverse complement strand
TGAAAACCCCAATACCCCTATTTTTATATCGGTCATCATTCCTGTAAGAAACGAATCTAAGCACATTTTGAATTTGCTTCAAGATTTGAATAGACAGACGTATTCAAAGAAATTTTTTGAGGTAATTGTTGCTGATGATGATTCAGATGATGAAACGCCACAAATTTTAGAGAATTTCAGAGAAATAAGTCAATTTTTATTTCTTATCAATCGTCTTCCTGAAAAAAATGCCAATAGTTCTCCCAAAAAAAGAGCCATTGAGTCGTCTATTGGATTAGCCAAGGGAGATTTAATCGTGTGTACAGATGGTGATTGCCGCGTTCCAGAGAAATGGTTGGAGTCCATTGCCTACTTTCAGCAAAAAACGGGAGCTTTTCTCATCAGTAGCCCAGTAACATTTTATTCTACTCATGATACTTTTTTTGAAAAAGCCCAGATTATTGAGTTTGCGAGTTTGATAGGGGCGGGAGCTTGTGCCATGATGGTACATTATCCGACCATGTGCAATGGTGCTAATATTGCGTATTTAAAATCGGCTTTTTTTGAGGTGGAGGGGTTTAAAGGAAACGAACATTTAGCGTCGGGCGATGACGAATTTTTGATGCACAAAATTGCGGATAAATTTCCAGATAAAGTTTATTTCCTCAAAAACCACGAAGCAATTGTTCAGACGAAAGCCCATGACTCTGTACGTTCTTTTTATAATCAACGAAAACGCTGGGCAAGTAAATGGAAACATTATTCGAAATGGCAACCCACCGCATTGGCGGTCTTTATATTTTTAGCCAATGCAGCGGTATTGCTTGCTACATTATTATATGGGTGGAATATATTTTCGTGTTCAGATTTGATTTTAATTGGATTGTTGAAGTTTTCTGCTGAATTTGTATATTTATTTGTCTTAACCCGATTTTTGGGAAAAACCAAATTTTGGATTTATATTCCTTTTGTACAATTAATATACCCTTTGTATGTCGTTTTTTTTGGGATTTTAGCCCAAGGCAAAAATGAATATACTTGGAAAGGAAGAAGATTAAAGTGACTTTGCCTTTTTCAAATTAAGAACTATCATTCAACATATCAACCATTTAAGTAATGAAAAAACTGATAATACCCCTAATGATTTTTGCATCATTTATTTCTGAAGCTCAAATCTTCCAAAAACATCTCATGCGAAAAGCCAACAGAATCCATAAAAAAATATTTACGGTGGATACCCATGCCGATGTTCCGATAAATATGATGGAAATGGAAGGCTTTGATGTTGGAAAAAAACATAATTACGCAGAAGATGGTACTCAAATTGATTTTCCGAGAATGAAAGAGGGAGGCATGGATGCAATGTTTTTTGCAGTGTATTTAGCACAGGGAAAACGTACTCAAGAAGGAGATGCCGAAGCCAAAGAGAAGGCGTTGGCTATATTTAATAAAATTCATGAGGCTGTTAAGGCAAATGCCGAACAAGCGACACTAGTTCGAACCGCTAAAGAAGCTTATCGGAATCACAAAAATGGCAAGATTGGCGTATTTATAGGAATGGAAAATGGATGGCCAATTGGAAAAGATTTAAGCAACCTGACCTTGTATTATGATTTAGGGTTACGGTATATTACGTTGGCACATTCATATAATAATGATTTGAGTGATTCTTCGGGAGACCCAGAAGGAGAAGAACATGGAGGTTTGAGTGATTTAGGAAAGCAAGCGGTGGCAGAAATGAACCGATTGGGAATAATGGTCGATGTTTCTCACTTATCCGACAAAGCATTTTATGATGTGATAAAAGAATCCAAGACTCCTGTGATAGCTTCCCATTCCTCTTGCCGGGCAATATGTGATGTCAAACGAAATATGACCGATGAGATGATAAAAGCATTAGCAGCCAATGGCGGAGTGATTCATATAAACTTTGTGGCTGATTTTCTGAAGAAACCATCAAATGAAGTGGCTGTATCGATTAAAACCATTCGAATGCAGACCATGAAAGCAGATATTTTGCCAGAAGACAAAAAAAAGCTCAATCAAGAATTACGTCAAATTAAATACAAATACCCAGAAGATGTTCCGACAGTCAAGGATGTTGTAAATCACATCGAACATGTTGTTCAGATTGTAGGAATTAATCACGTAGGGATTGGAATGGATATGGATGGAGGAAGCGATGTACTAGGCATAGAAGATGTTAGTAAAATTAAACAAGTAACGATTGAACTTCTGAGAAGAGGTTATTCCAAAAAGTCCATCAAAAAGATATGGGGAAGAAATACCATGAGAGTCTTGGAAGAAGTGACCACCTATGCCCAGAAAATGAGAAAAAGATAAATTTATCATTGAAAAATTTAATGTAAATCATAAATAATACTTGTATAGACAAATTTTCTTTAAAAAGTAGTTAATATAGAAAAAATATCTAAAATGAAATTGGATTATTCAAAAAAACGATTGTAATTAAATTTTAACGACAAAAAAAAATAGAAATATTTTGAACTTTTATATAAAGTAATTAATATTGCATCAAATAGATACAATAGTGGATTTTTGATAGAATTTTACTATAAATCTATTAAAAGAGCTTATTTTCGCTTTTGAAATATAAAAAAATAAAGAAAAACTTGGAAAAAGCGAACAAGTGTATTATAATTGTGTCAAATACACTTAATGCGAGTGTTTTCTTTATGACAATCAAATTTTCGAGCGTAATAAAGATCTTTTAATCAATTTTTTTCTAAATTTTTTAACTTAAACAAAACTATGAAACAAAACTACTTTGTTCCTATTAAGGGGGCTCTGTTTTGCGGGTTACTTTGGCTGATGTCAACGGTAGCTTTTGCCCAAAAATCCGTTAGTGGTAAAGTAAGTGACTCGAAAGGAGATGCATTACCTGGTGCAAGTATTACCGTGAAGGGAACTGCGACAGGGGCAATCAGTGATGCGGGTGGTAATTTTAAGATTAATGTTCCTAATTCAGGTGGTGCATTGGTAGTAAGTTCTATCGGTTACAAAACTCAAGAGATTAAACTTGCAGGACAAAGCACTATCAATGTCGTTATGGAAGATGATGCGGCTGTTTTGGATGAGGTTGTTGTAACTGGTTACTCAGTTGACAAAAGACGTGAGTCAACTGGAGCTATCTCAACAGTAAAATCAAAAGATTTGACAGCAGTTCCTTCAGGAAACGTTGAGCAACAATTACAAGGTCGTGTTGCCGGTGTAACTGTTGTAACAAACGGACAGCCTGGTACTGCCAGCCAGATTCGTGTTCGTGGTTTCGGTGCTTTCGGTGGTAACGAGCCATTGTACGTTGTAGATGGTGTACCTGTAGCATCTATCGAATTCTTGAATCCTGATGACATCGAGTAAACTACAGTATTGAAAGATGCTTCTGCTGCTTCAATCTATGGAGCAAGAGCTGCGAATGGTGTAATTGTTTACACTACTAAGAAAGGTACAAAAAATGCTAAGAAGTTGAATATCACTTATGATGGAACTTATGGTGTAACAGATCCTGGTAAAGGTCAAGCGATGATGAATCCAACTGATTTCGCTACTTGGACTTGGAATGCAAAGAGAAATTCAAACGAAGCTTTCGGACACCCTCAATTCGGTTCAGGTTCTACTCCAGTAATTCCTGATTATATCAATGTTGGTGGACAAGCTGGTGTTGTAGGAACTGTTGATTTGGCTGCTGCTAAAGCAAAATACAATGTTGATCCAACTGCAGGTGCAATTTACCAAGTGGTAAAAGCTAACAAACAAGGAACAGATTGGTATGCAGCGATTACTCGTAGAGCTCCAATTCAAAGACATACATTAGGATTTAGCGGTGGTGGTCCAAACAGCCGTTTCTACGTTGGTTTATCTGCTCAAAATCAAAAAGGTATTTTGATGAGTAATGAATTCAAGCGTTATGCTGCTCGTGTGAATACTGAGTTTGATATCTTGAAAAACTTACGTATCGGTCAAAACTTACAAGTAACATACCGTCAAGTATTAGGACAAACGGGTGGTGCTGGTGGAAATGGTATCGCTGCTGATGAAAATGATATCTTGCAAGCATTCCGTATGCCTTCTATCATCCCAGTATATGATGAGTTTGGTGGATATGCAGGTACTGCAGCAAAAGGATTTAATAACCCACGTAACCCAAGAGCTAACCAAGATGGATTGTTGAATAACAGAAACTTTACAGCTATTGGTATTGGTAATATTTATGTTGAATATGAACCAATTGCAGGTTTAACTTTACGTTCTTCGGTTGCTGGTAACTACAGCAATAACTATTACTGGTCATATTCTCGTTTACAATACGAAAACTCTGAGAATAACTCAGCTTTCGGATATGGAGAAGGTGCAGGTTATACTTTTGGATGGACTTTCACAAACACTGCTAGCTACAAAAAAGCTTTTGGAAAACATAGCGTAGAAGCTTTGGTAGGTCAAGAAGCATTGAATACAGGTGCTGGCCGTAACATGAACGCAAGTGGTTTGAATCCATTCTCAACTGATTTGGATTATATCACTTTAACTACTTTAGGTTCTAGAAACCAACCTGGTTCAAACTTAATTAAAGGTGTAAACTTTAACTCATATTTCGGTAGAGCAATTTATAC
>CAYUFZ010000043.1:5391-16753 GCA_964444025.1 uncultured Emticicia sp. | reverse complement strand
GAGAGGGCGTAAATTTACGGTGGCTTATATGGATCATGGTCGATTTTTCCAAGATTCTTCTACTTATAGAATAGAATATTTACACATCTTAAATTCTAGGCAAGCAGATTTTAGTCCGATGTTTTATAAAAATGGTTTGGTCTTCGTTTCTTCAAGAGATGAAAGTGGGCTAATCAAAAGGGTTTTTATGCAAAATCAAACACCTTTTCTGGATTTGTTCATGTTTCCTGATACAAGCATTTTGAGAAAAGATAATTTACAGATAAATAAACAAGTTGGTGGTTTGGCGGGCGACCATTCGAATGAAAAAAATGAATCGAATGAAAGTAAAGAATTGTCCAAAATTGAGCAATTTAGCAAAACACTCAATAGTAAATACCACGAAGGCCCTGTAAGTTTTTTTAAAGATTATAAAAAAATCATATTTACCCGAAATAATTATAGCAAAGGAAGGACTCGTACAAATAATGCCGGGGTGAGTATGTTGAAACTTTATCAGGCAAGTGAGAAAGATAAATCTTGGGGAAATATTGTGGAGTTACCTTTTAATTCTGATAATTATTCGTGTGGGCATCCTGCCTTAACACCAGATAATTCAAAATTATATTTTGTTTCGGATATGCCAGGAGGATTTGGAGGAACAGATATTTATGTAGTCGAATACAACAATGGTCAATGGGGCTCTCCGGTCAATCTTGGCAGAGAAATTAATACAGAAGGCAATGAAATGTTCCCTTTTGTAGATGCTAGCGGCAATTTGTATTTTGCATCAGACGGACACGAGGGTTTGGGTGGGCTTGATATATTTTATGTCGAAATGAGAGAAGGTATTCCGATGAGTGAAGTCCAAAATCTTGGCTCTCCAATTAATTCAGAAAAAGATGATTTTGGCTTGATTACTGATGAAAAACGCTCTTCTGGCTATTTTAGCTCCAATCGTAAAAGAGGCTATGGAGATGACAATATTTATGCTTTTACGCATGCTTGCCGCCAATTAAATATTTATGTCTATGATGCTGAAACCAAAAAACCAATCGAGAAGGCTGAGGTAAGATTGGTTAAAAATCGCCAAAATAGAGATTTATTCCAAACGGCATCAGATGGGAAAGTAAATGTTTGTTTGGAAGCAGGTGTTGATTTTGAATTTAAGGCAATGAAGGAAGGATATGAGTCGAATGGGGTTTCTTATGGGACTTTTGCCACTTCTTTGAAAAACAAAACCGACATAAAATTGTTTTTAGAAAAATCAAAGGCACCGCTCGTCAAAGGTACTATCTTGTCGGAAGCAAACCAAAAACCTATCGAGGGGGCATTGGTGACCTTAGAAAACAGCAAAGATGGCTCAAAACAATTGGTCATTACGGGAAAAGATGGGAAGTATGAATTCCAAACAGGGAAGGAAGGGGAATATTTGGTTTCTGCCAAAAAAGACAAATATGCCGAAAATACTGAAAATCTTGGAAAAGTGACTACTTCAAAAAAATCGAACAAAATTTATGAACAAAATTTAGGATTGATAGGAGAGGGAGATATATTCAGGTTAGAAAATATTTATTATAATTATGGACAATTTTTCATTCGTCCAGATGCTGCCAAAGAATTAGAAACCAAACTTATTCCTTTGTTGCGAAAATATCCTGAGATGCAAATTGAAATTCGTTCGCATACCGATAGTCGCTCTTCTGATGTCTTTAACACAAAATTGTCTGAAAATAGAGCAAGAGCAGTAGTAGATTATTTGGCGGCGAGAGGAATCGATACTGCCCGTGTCAAATCAAAAGGATATGGCGAAAGTGAATTGTTGAATGAATGTTCGGATGGAATCATCTGTGATGAAGCCCAGCATCAAGCCAACCGCCGAACGGAATTTAAAATATTGGCATTGTCTGCAGTTACTATGAAATAAGAAAATAAAAAAGGCATTGGATTTTTAGTTCAATGCCTTTTTATTATAAAAATACAATATCGTCCACGACACTATCGCCAACATCTTTGTTAATCAAGTCAATTAATTTGGTTTTTGCCATAAATAATTCTTGGCGAAGTGGGGAGGATTCGATTTTTAGGTATAAAATCCTATTTTTTACATATATCTCCTTGGTTCTCGAAGCAATTGTCGAACCCATCATTCTTTCCCAAAAAGCAATCAAATAGGTTTCGTTGAACTTAGTTTTGAGGTCATAAGTTCTTAGAAAAGATTCAATGGCATCTTTTAAAGGAGTTGCTTGAGAGCGTCTGGTTGTATCTAATGACATGGTAGAGGAGGAATTTACTACTCACAAAAATCCAGTAAAAAGGCTGTTCTTTGCAAAGAACAGCCTTTTTTTATTTTTTTCTTGAAATAGATGATTTTTCAAAAGTTAATCTTGCCCCACCACCTGCAGATAAAGTAACGGTTGTTTCATCTTTTGCGACTACTTTTCCGTGCAATCCACCGAAGGTAACAACCTCGTCTCCTTCTTTCAATTCATCGACCATTTTTTTCTGATCTTGAGCCTTTTTTTGTTGAGGGCGAATCATGAAAAAGTAAAAGATGGCTATCATTCCCACCATCATGATGATGGAGAAAGTCCCATTTCCGCCTTGTGCTTGTAATAGTATCATTGTTTTGTATCAGTTGAATTGTTTTTTACTAAATAAATGTCGATTATTCTTTACTTTTCACAACCGCCGTGAATGCCAACACATTTTGAGAAGGCTCTGCATTAGAGTAAACAGTGATGAATTTTTTATTGATTCCAACTTTACCTTTGCTATTAAACTTAACGATAATTTTGGAGGCTTGTCCGATGCCCACAGGTTGGTCAGGTTTAGAAGCAATGGTACAGCCGCACTGAACCTGAACATCTTTGATTTCAAGAGCACTTTTACCTACATTTTTGAAAGTAAACTCATGCTGCACCGTATCCCCCTCTGTGATTGTACCAAAATCAATCACTTCTTTGTCGAATTGGATGATGGGTGCATTGGCGATGGCTTCCAAAGAATCTTGTTTACTCATAGAGCTGGTATCACGAGATTCGATACGATTGCAAGAAAAAGTAAGACTTGCAATAACAACGCCGAAACTTAGAGCTAAAAATACTTTTTTCATGATTAATCAAACAGACAATAAAAAATTTAGTTTTTAGATTTAATTTGATTCATTAATGACTCCACATCTTCCAATAGCCTTTCCGCTTTTTGACGGGCTTCACTGACAACCTTTTGCCCTTCGGCTCTGGCTGTGCTATCGCCGCCAACAACTTCCATGGCTACTTCGTCCCCTCTTTCGATTAAGTCTGAGATGAATTTTTGAAGTTGTTCACGATATTTAGATAATCTGAAAGACAATTTATCTCTTGTCACTTCTCCCTTGTCAGGAGCATATAAAACACCGATGGCGGCCCCTGTTGCGACTCCTGCTAAAAATGCAATAAAAGTTCTGCTCGAATTGCTCATATTGTTGAAAATTGCGTTTAATTTCTTTAAATTTCCTAAAATTTGGAATCTATTTTCTGTCCTAAAGTTAATTCAAATTATTTATTATCCAACATTCCCCTGCCACTTTTTCTAATTTTTCCTGAATCTTTTAATGTTTTAGAAACGCCATCCAATATCCCGTTGATAAACTGCCCGCTTTGAGGGGTGCTATATTCTTTGGCAATTTCGATGATTTCATTAATGGTAACTTTTATCGGAATACTTGGATAATTGAGCATCTCTACAATCGCCATTTTTAATAAGATATAATCTGTTTCGGCAATTCGTTCGATGTCCCAATTTTTTAGTCTTGGAATCAAAATTTCTTCCAATTCTTTGGTTTCTTGAATCGTTTTTTTGTATAGTGTTATTAAAAATTCTTTCTTCTCATGCCATGCTTCATCTAATTGAGCAATAATAATCCTTCCTTCATCGATGACAGATTGGAATGTATGAGAGACACCAGAACGAAGGGTTTCGATATCATCATACCAATAGAGGTCTTGCTTCTCGAAGAATTCTCTGGCAATATCGTGTTTCAAAATTATATTTTTGAGAAGATATTTGATGATAGCAAATTCCTCTTCTGTACTTGGCTGGGATTGCTCCATATACGCCTTGAATCGCTCATTGGAGCGAATCGCCTCTCTGTAAAGCTTCGTAATAAATACTTGCTCATGGCTAATATTTACACTCCGACGATTACACTGAATCTCGAATGTACGCTCTTGTTTGAGAGCTTTGATGAATTGATTTTCCGAAAATTTATTTGAATTTTTTACCGATGGGTCAGTATCTGCTTTATCAGCGAGTTCGATAAATAAAGATAATATTTGTAGATAAAGGTCATAGACTTGCTCTGCCTCAAGTACCATTCTTTCCGAATAATGCAAAAAATCTTTTTGATTCTTGAATAAAAATAAATCTTTTGCAGCATGGACATTTTGAACAATCTTTTCGTCAATTTGTTTACTATCTAATGTTTTTTGACGAGAAAAATTGTCTTTTAATAAAGCTTGTCCTTCTTTTTTTTGCTGTTCAAGTTTCACTTTATCTTGAAATTCCATCGAATTCAAATCAGGTGAAAAATGGTCTGCAATTAGGTCTAAAGCTAATTGAAAATTGGCTCCTTCTGCTTTTTTATAGGCAAAAAGGGCTTGCATCGCACGTATCCGAATGAGGCGTCTGTTAAGCATAGGTGTTCAAAGAACTGATTTAATTTCTGCAAAATTAATAAATAAAATCTTCTTTTACGAATAATACGTTTATTTGATTTTTACATCGATGCAATTATCGTTGCTGGACGTATCATCATAAGTGGCTGTTTGTGTCAAATAAATAATAGATATTGCTCTTTTAATACAAAAATAAGGAATATTTATCGTCCAAACCTCACGCAAACAGCCAGAAATATTGTTTTATTTTTTTATGTATTTTTTCAAAATTTTTGAATTTCCATCAATTTTGGGTGTTTTTATTCCCAAAATTGAGGCAATAAATGGATAAACATGGATATTATCAAAGGTAGGGATTTTTTTACCTTGTTTGATATTTGGTCCATTGGCATAGAAAATCGCTCCCATCTCAGGGGTGATACTTGGGTCAAAGCCGTGTACTCCCCATACTTTTCTGGTTTCGGGTCTTTTAGCAAGGCTTTCTTTGGAGTAAATGCTATAACCTGGCTCGACTACAAAAAACAAATCACCGATTCGAGGATGGGTATTGAAGTGTAGTTTGGCAGGAATATCTGCTTTTTTATAAAGCTTAAAATGGTTTTCTCTGGCAGCAATCGATTTGAATATTTCCTCTTCTTTTGATTTATTTTTGAGAAAAATATTGGCGTGTGTGCCATTATTGACAAAAATAAAATCATCTTTTGATAGTCCTTGCAACAAATCCTCTTGATAAATAAAGTATTTCGCTTCGTTTTGCATTTCATACATGCCGTGGTCAGAGACTAAAATGACATTAACGGGCAAGTCAATTTTATTCAATCCACTCATTAATTTTCCGACCAACGTATCTGCTTCCATGACAGCCTTTTTGGTTTCTTCGCTATCGGGGCCATATTCATGACCTTGGGTGTCCACCATCGAAAAATAGATGGTCATCAAATGAGGGCGTTCGGAGTCGGGCAGTTTGAGCCAATCAAAAACAGCATTGATTCTATCAATATGTGGTACTTTGTCATCAAATTTATGGTAATAAGTAGGGTATTGCCCACCGATAGGAGCTTCCGAACCAACCCAAAAGTAGGAGGCGGATTTCATGCCGTTTTGCTGTACCAATTGCCAAATAGGTAGCCCTCCATAATAATAAGGGTCTTCTACTTTGGCTCTTTGTCTGATGGAATAAAAAGTATCTCTTTCTTTGTCATAAAATGTATTATCGACCAAGCCATGAGACCCCGGATACAAACCCGTAACCAAAGTGTAATGATTTGGGAAAGTTTTGCTTGGGAATTGCGGCAACATTTTTTTGGCGTCTATTCCATTTTTGATAAATGCTTGAATATTTGGACAAGGATATTTTTGAATATAATCATATCTGAATCCATCAAATGAAACCATCACCACGTATGGCTTTGGAGCTGTTTGGGCAAATGTCTGATACAAACAAAACAGCGAAATAATTAAAAATTTATGCAAGGTATTCATGAAAATGATTGGTTGAGGTTTGGATGATTGCGTCAAATTTATGTAAAATATGTCTTTTCATCAAAAATCTACTTTGCTTTCTTAATGCTTTGGTAATTAGTAAATTAAAAACACAATTTTTTCTAAGATAAATAATAAAAATGTATTTAATTTGGATAAAAAAACATTGAACAATAAAATTTTTGTCATTGGTAGCTCCAATACCGATATGGTTGTGAAAGGAACTAAAATTCCTCCACCTGGAGAAACTGTTATTGGAGGGGAATTCCTGATGAATGCTGGTGGAAAAGGGGCGAATCAAGCTGTTGCTGCCACAAAATTAGGGGCAAATCTCGTTTTTGTCTGTAAACTTGGCGACGATATTTTTGGACACCGAGCGATAGATGAATATCAAGCACTTGGAATATGCACCGATTTTATAACAATAGAGAAGCATGTTTCGTCTGGAGTAGCTTTGATAATGGTGGATGAAAATGGTCAAAATTGCATTTCGGTAGCTTCTGGAGCAAATGCTTTTTTATGCCCAAATGATTTAGAAAAGGTTTTTTCTGTCATAACTAAGCATGATTTATTGATGCTTCAGTTAGAAATCCCCTTAGAAACGGTGTATTATTGCATCGAAAAAGCCAATAGCATTGGGGCAAAAGTTATTTTAAATCCTGCACCAGCAGTAAAAATTGATATTTCGTTTTTGAGCTTGATTTATTTGCTGACCCCCAACCAACATGAAGCTGAAAGTATTGCAGGGATTGCTTATACGAATCTGGAGTCTTTGGAGGCAATTGCTCGGTGGTTTCATGCAAGGGGATTGAAAAATCTTCTTATCACTTTGGGAGAAAAAGGGGTGTTTTTTTCGGATGGGACTTCCTATATGCTTTTCTCCGCTCCCAAGGTAATGGCAATAGACACAACTGCGGCAGGAGATATATTCAATGGGGCTTTGGTTTTTGCTCTTTCTCGAAATGATTCATTGGTAGATGCCATTCCTTTTGCTTGTCGGGCAGCGGCACTTTCTGTTACAAAATTAGGGGCTCAGTCTTCTGCTCCAACATTTGATGAATTACAAAATTTCAATTTTAAAATTCAATAAATATGAAAAAAACAATCCTTCTTTCCCTTCAATTGGGCTTTTTATCATTACTTTTTTTCTGCCTTTCGCTCGAAGGCATTGCTCAAAAATCATTCACGATAAGCAAAGATGCTTTAAAAGATAAAATTAAGGGTGGTTGGGCAGGACAAACAATCGGTGTAACATTTGGAGCTCCAGTTGAATTCAAATTCAATGGCACGATGATTAATGACTATCAAAAAATTGCTTGGTACGATGGTTTGCTGAAAAAATCTATGTTGGGTAATCCCGGTATTTATGATGATTTATACATGGATTTGACCTTCGTGGAAGTCTTTGAGCGAGAGGGTTTGAATGCCCCAGTGGCTTCTCATGCCAAGGCGTATGCCAATGCCGGATATATGCTTTGGCATGCCAATCAGGCGGCTAGGTATAATATCTTAAATGGAATGATGCCCCCGCAGTCAGGTCATTGGCAGAATAACCCCCATGCCGACTGCATAGATTATCAGATTGAAGCTGATTTTGCAGGTTTGATGTCTCCAGGTATGCCCAATACTGCTTCTAAAATATCGGATAAAATTGGGCATATCATGAACTATGGCGATGGCTGGTATGGTGGGGTGTATATAGGAGCGATGTATTCTTTGGCTTTGGTATCGAACGACATCAATTATGTGGTCAATGAGGCATTAAAGACAATTCCGAAGCAGTCCAAATATTATCAATGTATTTCAGACGTAATTCGCTGGCATAAGCAATATCCAAATAACTGGAAACAAACATGGTTTGAGTTACAGCAAAAATGGACAAATGATATTGGTTGTCCCGATGGTGTTTTTGCTCCTTTTAATATCGATGCAACCATAAATTCCGCTTATGTAGTATTAGGCTTGTTGTATGGGAAAGGGGACTTTACACAAACGATGGAAATAACGACTCGTTGCGGACAAGATGCAGATTGTAATCCTTCCTCTGCGGGTGGTATTTTGGGGGCAATGCTGGGCTACCAAGCGATTCCTGCCTTTTGGAAACAAGGACTTACCGAAATTGAAGACATTGATTTTAAATATACAAGTACCTCGCTAAATGATGTCTATGAAATAGGATTGAAACATGCTCTTCAAAATATTACTGAAAATGGTGGGAAAGTTTTGGATAATAAAGTCTATATTCCCTTGCAAAATCCAGAGATTGTTCGTTTTGAAGAAAGCTTTCCAGGGCATTATCCATTGGATAAGTCTTGGATTGGTAAAAATCTTCAAGATGAGCTTTTGCTTTCTTTTGAAGGAAACGCCTTTGTGGTGAAAGGAGAAGCAAAGCCAAAAGAAGGCTCTTCTTGGGAGTCAAAAAGTGATAAATATGCCCTCGTAGAAGTATATTTGGATAATAAATTGATAGAAACTGCCAAACTGCCTATTCGTTTTACCACACGTCGGCATGAAATTACATGGAAATATGGCTTGACCGATGGGGCTCATCAAGTCAGACTCAAGTTGATTCAACCTGATTCTGACATTATTTGTTATTTGTCGGAGCTAATTTGGTATTCAAGCAAGCCACAAAAGCAACAGACCATCGCTACTTTCGGTCCGTACAAGAAAAAATAAGTAGATACTTCGGGATATTTAAGTCGGAATGTTTTGCTTAATTATCCCGAAAATGAATAAGTTTTTATTATTTTTGCATAAAAAATCGATAAACTCAATTAGACAAAGGCTTTTCCCTTGAAACATTTATCCTATCTCAATAAATATTTTATTAAGTATCGCTGGTACTTAATTTTAGGAATTATTTTTACCATTATCTCTAATCTTTTCGGAATCATTCCTGCTCAAATTGTTCGTCATGCTCTTGATTTGGTCAAAGAAACAATAGACATTTATTTATTGTTTAAGGGGGCTACTTTGCAGGATTCATTTTATGATATTTTTGCCCAAAGTATTGCGACGTATGGGCTTCTGATTTTGGCGATGGCTATTGCCAAAGGAATTTTTTTGTTTGCTGTTCGACAAACCATTATCGTCATGTCGAGGCATATTGAATTTGATTTAAAAAATGAAATTTATGCCCATTATCAAACACTTCCATTGAGTTTCTATCGACAAAACAATACGGGAGATTTGATTGCCCGAATCTCGGAAGATGTCAGCAAAGTGAGAATGTATGTCGGCCCCTCGCTGATGTATCTGATGAATATGTTTGTGTTGGTAGTTTTGATATTAAGCTATATGTTTTCGGTCAATACTCGCTTAACTTGGTGGGTTCTGCTACCAATGCCATTTTTGTCGGCAAGTATTTTTATGGTCAGTAGCACCATGAACAAGCGTTCCGAACAAATCCAAAAGAGTTTATCCAATTTATCTACTTTTGTCCAAGAAGCTTTTTCTGGTATTCGTGTGCTAAAGGCATTTGCAAGAGAGGAAGATTCAGCCCAAAGATTTATGGAAGAAAGCAATGTGTATAAATCAAAATCATTGGCTCTAACCCGAGTTGATGCTTTGTTTTCGCCTACAACTTCTTTATTGATTGGCATGAGTACTGTTTTGTGTGTGTTTATTGGTGGACAAGAGATTATCGCAGGAAGGCTAACGGCAGGAAATGTGACAGAATTTATCATGTACGTATTCATGCTGACTTGGCCTTTGATTGCATTGGGTTGGACATCGAGCCAAATTCAGAGGGCCGCTGCTTCACAGAAAAGAATTAATGAGTTTCTAAATATTAAAACAGAAATTAAGTCTTCAGAGAATTTACAAAAAAATATTGAAGGGAAAATTGAATTTAAAAATGTTGGTTTTTTATATCCCGATTCTGGTATTCAAGCTGTCAAAAACTTTAATTTACAAATAAATGCTGGAGAATCCGTTGCTATTTTGGGAGCTACTGGCTCAGGAAAAAGTACCATTGCCAATCTGATGCTTCGAATGTATGATTGTTCGGAAGGAGAAATTCTTTATGACAATATCTCCATTCAATCTTATAATGTACAATTTTTGAGAGGACAAATGGCGTATGTACCGCAAGAAGTATTTTTGTTTTCTGATACGATTATTAATAATGTCAGGTTTGGCTCTCCTCATTTGAGCTTTGAAGAAATCGAAAAAGCTTGTAAAGATGCAGATTTGTATGGGAATATTATTGAATTTGCCGACAAATTTGAAACGAAGCTTGGAGAAAGAGGGATTACGTTGTCGGGTGGACAGAAGCAGCGTCTTTCCATTGCCCGTGCCATTGCTCGTGAACCCAAAATTTTGATTTTAGATGATTGCCTTTCGGCAGTAGATACTAAAACTGAAAATGCTATTTTGAATAATTTACAAAAAATTATGCAAAATCGAACGTCAATCATTATTTCGCATCGGGTTTCCTCTGCCAAATTAGCCGATAAAATTGTTATTTTAGAAAATGGTAGTATTGTGGAGGAAGGGTCTCCCCTGGAATTATACCAAAAAAATGGAGTTTATAAAGAGTTATACGACAAACAATTGCAAACGGAAGAGGTCTAAAAAAACTGAAAATATTATTTTTATGGTCAAATCACTTATTTGTCCACCATTTCTAAAAAAAGGGGATAAGGTTGCTATTATTGCAATGGCAAGTAAACTTGAAAGAGCGGATATTGATTTTGCAATTAATTTGATGGAAAAAGAGTGGGGGCTGAGTGTCGTGGTTGGTTCTTCTGTGGGTTCTGTTTGTTTTGATTTTGCGGGAACTGACGAAGTCCGACAAAGAGATTTTCAGAGAATGCTTGACGATAAAGAGGTGAAAGCCATTTTTTCGGCTCGGGGTGGTTACGGTAGTTCTCGATTTATTGATAAAATTGACTTTGGGCATTTCATGGAAAATCCTAAATGGGTTGTTGGCTTTTCCGATATTACGGCAGTTCATGGAACTTTACAAGCATTGGGCTATCAAAGCTTGCACGCACCTATGCCCAAAACATTTTTTAGAGATTTGTCCTCCGTACAACAGCTGAAGTCCTTATTGTTTGGAGATTTTCAAGGGTATTCGATTGCTGGAAATAAACAGAACCAATCTGGCAAAGCAGAGGGGCAAATTGTGGGTGGAAACTTGTGCCTGATTGCCCATTCCATTGGCTCTTTATCTGAGCTCGACACAGCCGGGAAAATCCTATTCATAGAGGATATTTCGGAATATTTGTACAACATAG
>CAYUFZ010000043.1:4661-5381 GCA_964444025.1 uncultured Emticicia sp. | reverse complement strand
GTCGGTGATTTTTCAGATGTCAAAGACAATGACTCCCCTTTCGGAAAGGGAGTCGAAGAGATAATTTTAGAACATACTGCTTCGTTTAATTATCCTATATGCTTTGGATTTCCCGCAGGACACGAAGCAATCAACTACCCTTTGGTGTTTGGAAGAAAATCTACCTTAATCGTTGGTACTAATGAAGTATCTCTCACGTTTGAGAGAGCCATCAATGAATGATTAATTTGGTATCCAAAACAATCTCTTGGTAAGGAATTTCTATGGGACTTTCGATAATATTGAGCAATAAATTGGTTGCTTCTGTTCCCATTTCATAAGCAAATTGTTCTACCGATGCCAAGGGGGGATTGTCCAAATAATTGGTAATAGGCAAATTGGCAAAACTTACAAATAATATATCTTTATTGGGAATCAATCCTTTTGCTTTACATACTTGCATGGCATAAAGTGCCAAATAATCGTTGAATGTGAGGATAGCTTTTGGTGGCTCTTTGAGGGATAATAATTCTTCGGTTTTTTGAATTGTGTCTGATTTTGATAAATCAGTGGATTTAATATAGCTCGGAGATGTAGATAATCCAAAGTCTCTGACAGCATGTAAATATCCGTTTAGTCGCTCATCTGAAACTTCAAAATAACTTGGTCCATTTAATAGGGCAATTTGTTTGATACCTTTTTCAACTAAAAACTGAATGGCCTCTTTGGTGCCGTTTGTTA
>CAYUFZ010000043.1:0-4651 GCA_964444025.1 uncultured Emticicia sp. | reverse complement strand
CTGCCAAATTTCGAGGTACTCTGTCAAAAAACACAACTGGAATGCCATAGTTTTCTATTTCTTTGAAATGCTCGTAATTATTTGTTTCGCTGGCAACCGATACAATGACACCATCTAAGCGACTACTTAAGAAAGAGTTGAGTGCTTTTTTTTCTCGAATATGATTATCTCTTGATTGGCATACCATTACATTATATCCTTTTTCCATGGCAATGTCTTCAATTCCGGTGATTGCCATCGAAAAAAATTCTTCTTGTAAATAGGGAAGTAATACCCCGATGGTGTGAGTTTTATTTTTTTTCAAAAATACTGCCGCTGGATTGGGTACATAGTGCATTTTCTTAGCAACTTCCCAAACCTTCTCACGTGTCCGTAGTCCAATTCTAGGATTATTTTGCAAAGCACGAGAAACGGTCGAAACCGAAATCTTCAAATTTTGTGCAATTTCTTTAATGGTTGCTTGGTGTTTTTGCATATTTCATTTTTAAAATAAAAGAGTGAAGGGATTTTATATTTTAGAGAATTTATTTTTATAAATCATAATCAAAATCAATAGCCCCAAAAGTAAAGGAACTGAAATGAACCATTCCAAATGATTCCAATAATTGATGTGCTTTTCTTCTTCAATAATCAATAGTTGATTTGCTGCTATATTTTTGATGCTTTGCTGAAACCCTCCTGCCCAATGAACGATAATTTCATCAATTTTTGAGCTATTCCCAAGTCCAAAATGAGCAATAGAGGTATTTTGAGACAAATGGCTCGACCCTCCGCCATCAATTTCTCGAATTTGGTGTTTGCCATGGATAATAATTTCTACTTTTGATGCCAATCCTTTGCTTTCAGCGTTAATGCCTTTCAATTGAATTTTTATCCAATTGCCTTTTTTGGGGCTGTCGTTTCTAAATAATTTCGTAACGGACTCCATGGGGAAATTAGGCAGTACGGGTTTCTGATTCACAACCAAAATGTCCAAATCCCCATCATTTTCTATGTCTAAAACCACCGAACCTCTACCAATTCCATAGTCTGCCAAGCCCATATTTCTGGCATTTTCAACAAATTTTCCTCCAATATTCTCGAAATAATTATTGCCCATTGGGGTACAATTTGGATTCAAATCACCATTGGAAACAAACAAATCTACATCTCCATCGTGGTCAAAATCGGCAAAATTAGCCCCCCAGCTAATCGACATATAGCTTAATCCCAATTTTTGACTTTTTTCTTCAAATGGCTTTTCTATTCCATTATTGACCATAAATCGATTGAATCGAATATTCGTAACAAAGTAGTCCATCCATCCATCGTTGTTATAATCACCAACAGCCGCCCCCATTGCGTTTATTTTGAGGTCTAAATTATATTTTTTGCCAACTTCATCAAACGAATGCCAAGGATACTTGTTTTGATATAATAAGTTAGGGGTACGTTTGTAGCCAAAATCATGATTGACCAGTAAGTCTTGGTCTCCGTCATTATCAAAATCCGTAAAAACGCCTCCAAAACCGAAGCCTTTGTGCTTCATGCCATAATCTTGATAAACATTTTTGAAGCCTTTTCCCCTTTGATTGATGAATAAATAAGCTTCTGTTATTTGATTGGCACTGACAATCATGGCATCATTGATGGTGCTTAAATCTCCGGGATATTCCGTGAAATAATTGCCCACAAACAAGTCTGGGTACCCGTCGGCATTAAAATCGCCAAAACTTGCCCCTGTACTGAAAGAGTTTAGCTGCCCTAAGCCAAATTCAGAAGTAGCATCCCGAAAAGTATTGTTGCCACTATTCAGATAAAGTAAATTGATGGCTCTTGGTATTATTTTTTTTTGTCCTTTGGAAGTAATTGTGGTAATGTATAAATCTACCAACCCATCTTTGTTTACATCAGCCGCAGCGGCTCCTTGAGTGACGAAATTTTTAGTTTGATTTAATCCTGATTTGGCATAAATATTTGTAAATGTGCCATTTTTATTATTCAAATAAAGGGCATCTTCGTTCATTCCTCCGGCAAGATAGAAATCATCAAAACCATCATTGTTTATATCCAACACACAAGCTCCTCCACCAAGAAATCCCTCAAAAACTTCAAAATGGTGCTTGATTCCCGCTTCTGTGCTAATGTCTTTAAAAGGAGTTTGAGCCTTTGTCGAAAAAAGGATATTTGCAAAATTTAGTATCAAAAAAGATAGTTTTAATTTCATTTTTTCCATTGTAATCTTAATACATTTTCAGCGATTTCTTTGCCTTTTTTTAGTCCTGCATCATTGTCTTGAGGTGTATGGATTCCTCCATAAAATCTCGACATAGCCACCTCATTGGCTATTTGAGAAAAAGAGCTATAATGCCTAATTTTGAAGTCAACATTTCTTACCTCATCTCTATTTCTTCCTTTGTGTGTATCATCAACGATGTCAATTTTATCTCCAAATAGGTCGATAAATATCGCAGAGGCTGCTCCTGCTTGAATGGCATGTCCAGAAGGAAATGCCGGAAACGGAGGGTCTGGCCAAAAGGATTCCCATCGTTGGTCGATATATTTTGGAATAAAAGTATTGGGTCTTTCCGTAAAAAATTGATATTTCCATTTCCAGCAATTGGTGAAAGCATCCGCCACGCTAATGCCAATTTTGGCGTAGGTTTCGGCACATTTGATTAACGAAGGCTTTGTTTTGTTCAAAACCAAGGTAGCCAAATAATACGAATGACCAGGAGGCGTAACCGTTTCGTCGGGGTCATCTCCCCACCAAAGCGCAATTTCTTTTTGAGTTTGTGTGAGTTTTTTCCCTTGTTCATATACCGCCAAAAACTGATTGTAATAAGGCGAACCTGGAATAGAATCAAACGGAATGAAGTCAGGAACTTGTAATTGATGGTTTTTTGTTAAAAAAGTTCTATTGTCTCCCCAATGAGGCTGCAATGGGAAATGACTAAAGGATTGTCCATATAAAGGGGGCTTCCAAGAGCCAAGTTTATTGGGATAGGTCATTTTTTTATCAAAATTCTTTAAATATCCTCTATGACCCCCATCTGTTTTCGACCATTCAAAGATGACTTTGGCAATGTTTTTTCCGAATAGAATAGAATTTTGTATGGTTTCGTTATCTTGATTTTGGTGGGTATAATAATCTAATATTTTATTTTCAAGTGAATCAATTTTGCGTTTATTAGCATCAGATGTTTGGTTGTAAATATTTTTTATAATACTAGCTTGAGCGGCATTTAGTACGAGTTGCCAATTATATTTTTTGTTTTTTTCGGGCTGAGGTAATGTGTTTAAGCTATCTAATTGATGGCTTAAACTTAGGTAAGTTGAATCAGAATTGACCACAGATTCATACATAGTCAGTCCAAAATATCCAAATCCTCTTGAGGCAAAGTTAGGGGAGTTAGAAGGCGTATTTTTTGTGATATATAGAGCCATTTCCGCCCATTTGGCAGTTAATTCTTGGTCTGAAATTATCGTATTTTCTCGACAAGCTCCAAGTAATCCTAACTGAGCAATCAGAAAGATATTCAAAAGAGAATAAATTTTTTTCATAGGCGATAAAAGATAAAAAAAGAAAAGCGTTCCAAAAATAAGGATAAATTACTTGAATATAGCCTTTAAATTTAAAAATCTACCCCAAAGGAGTAGATTTTTAAGTAAATTTTTAATAAATAATTAATAACCAGGGTTTTGAACAAGCTTAGTATTTCTCTTAATCTCGTCACGAGTAATAACCCTATAATACATTTTATCTGCCCATTTACGAGTTTCATTAGATGTATTGTCTTCTACGGTATAAGTATAGTCATATACCGATGAGTCGTATTTGTATGGGCTGTGAGGTTTAGCCCCTGCTTTTAGTTTTGCTTCTACATTGATAGATTTGATTCCTCTACCAACAGTATTTGCAGGAATCATCCAACGTCTAGCATCATGGTATCTATGCTCTTCATACACTAACTCAATTCTTCTTTCGTTACGAAGTTTGTCTTTTAGAGCATCGCCTGAGTCATTTACTTCTGGCATACCCGCTCTAAATCTGATTTTATTGAGCCATTTACGAGCTTCCGCTTCATCGCCTGTTTCAATACACGCTTCTGCATAGCTGAGTGCCATTTCTGTGTAGCGGATGAAAGGCCAAGGAATTACCTGAGCAGAAGATTGGTTATCAGCCAAGGCTGGGTTTGGATCGATAAATTTACGAGTATAGTAGTGCGTACGGCTACCGTTCCAGTTTTCAATAGCAGATTCTCTTGTATCTATACCGTTTAATTTACCACCCTTGCCATCGTCATAATATCCTGTTTGGATTTGGTTGGCTGGGTCTAATGCCGCTACATCTGATGGTCTTCGTTTCCAGTTTGCTCCATCATGAAGAACAGTTGCATAGAAACGAGGGTCTCTGTTTTGATAAGGAGCTGATTTATGTTCTGCTTTTGACCAATCAAACTTACTTCCATCCATCATTTCATAGTCATCTACTAAGTTTTGGATTGGCGTATTTCCTGCCCAGTTATGGTATCCGTTCGGACCATTATTGATACCGTAGTGAATACCTCCCAAAGGCCAGTTGTCTTCTTCAGTATATAGGGCAGTATGGGTACGTTGGAAAATCAACTCGCTTGCAGCGGAAGCATCTCCCACTGCACTTTGTCCACCC
>CAYUFZ010000042.1:10767-16887 GCA_964444025.1 uncultured Emticicia sp. | reverse complement strand
AGTAATATTTTGCTTAGTGTCATAAGTGTTGTTTGTTAGGCCCTTTTAGGATAAGGTGCGTTATTCGGGATTTGTCTGTGCTTGGGTATACAAAATTACACCTCATTTTCGATATATATGATGGTAATGGTAATCTAGAAAATCCTTATTAGATAAAAATCTATCAGGAAGAATGGTAGATTGATTTTGATATTTTTTGAAATAATCTATCGTAGCTAAAGCCTCCGAAGTAATGTTGTTAATAGTATTTATATTCCTTATAATCAATTGTTTATAGCTGTAAGAGGATATCTTAGTACTTAATTATTTGTTGTAATTATTTCTTTTCTCTATATTGTTCAAAGAATATCATGTCTGGTTCAAAGATAGTTTTCGCTTTTACTCCAAGCTCAACTTCTTCAAACATTTTTACGAGTTTTTCCCCATCTATCAGCTCAAGTTTAATATTATTTCTTTCAATCTCAAGTGCCGCTTTTGCAAATGAACCTGTTGTAATTAAAAGACCTTTTTCAACACTCCTTTTATTTGTTTCCATTACACCAATAAATGCTTGTACTTTTTCTGTTGGTACTGTCCCTGAATAACGTTTACATTGAAAATAAACACTCATATTCACAAATGGATTTAGTTTAAGGGTAGCATAACCGTCTATACCACCGTCATGAGATTGTTGCGAAATTTCAATATTTTCAAAATTATATTCTCTTAAAAGTCGACCGCAAAGATGTTCAAAACCTATCGGTGATAGATTTTGTAGAACTTCAATTAGTGAAAATTGAAGATTCGTATTTGTACTTTCTGGCTCATTTTCTTCTTGGTTGGCAATGATTTTTTCAATTTTGCTTTCGTATTCTTTTCCTTCACGTAAGTCCGCTTGTATTTTTACCCATTTCAAAAATATTTCATGAGATTTCTTTTCATCGAGTTTCGTTTCCCAACCTCTTGGACTTAGTGCCCAAACTCCTCGTTTTGAAGTCGCCAATAATTCCTCCCACACTAAGTATTGTCTTGCCCAAGCTAATTGGTTAGGGAACTTTAATACCCCTGACTTTTCATAGCGTTCATTTAGTATTTCTTCTGGAACTTTACATTCTTCTCCAATCCATTCTGTAATCTCTTTCGGCGTAGCTGAACCTCCCAACGCTCTTAAGGCGTTAAGAATAGGCCCAAACCATACTAAAAATTCTGTTTTACCATTTTTTTTCTTGCTCATTTTTTTCTGTCGCTTATTGTCTATTTAGCGTGGACATAATTATATGTATTAGCTTACACAATTTATTATTTTCTAATATTTTTATCGATTGAACCAAAAATACCCCTACGTTAGTTAATATCACCTAGGCTCGAATTTCTACTCAGCTTAATAATAAAACGAAACGTTAGTATATATGATGTTAGCGAAAGCTATGATAATAATGCCTATTCATCTATCAATTATTCTTGGTTTCTACAAAATTAAGTATTCGTGCTTATTTCGCAAATAAATGCCTCAGGATTTTAGAAAATATTAAAATTTAATACTCATCAAAAAATAAATTATCTTAAAAATTGCTAATTTTGAAGATAAATCATTCATCATTCAGCAATTTCGATAACTCATGTCTATCCTCAGAAATCCCAAAGTCAATCAATTTTTCTTAGATGGTTGTGGGCGATGCCCTCTGGCTGCCACGCCGAATTGTCGGGTACATTCATGGCAAGAGGAGTTGGATTTGTTGAGAAATATGGTGTTGGAGACAGAGCTGACGGAGGATTTGAAGTGGGGATTTCCATGCTATACGTACCAAGGCAAAAATGTATTGATGCTCGGAGCTTTCAAGGAATCGTGTACGTTGAGCTTTATGAAAGGTGTTTTGATTCCTGATGAGGCAGGATTATTGGAAAAACCAGGTGAAAACACCCAAGCTGGGAGGGTAATTCGGTTCGATAATCTGTCGAAAATTGTAGATAATCAATCCCTGATAGGGGAGTATATTCGAGCTGCCATCGACATTGAAAAAAAAGGGCTAAAAGTGGAGGATTTGCCGAAAGCAACATTATTTGTTCCAGACGAATTATTGGCAAAATTTGAGGAATTACCCTCTCTGAAAACTGCTTTTTATTCATTGACTCCGGGCAGACAAAGGGCGTATTTGATTCATTTCAATGAAGCCAAACAAGCCAAAACCCGTGAGGCGAGAATCGTCAAATATATTCCGAAAATATTTGAAGGGAGAGGATTTAACGACTGATTTTTAGAATAAATAAGAGAAGAACATGGACACAAAAATTAAAATAGAGGCTGTATTGGCGGCTTCTTTAGAAAAAGTCTGGGATTTTTACACCAATCCCCAACACATCATTCACTGGAATTTTGCTTCCGACGATTGGCAATGCCCAAATGCAAGCAATGATTTAAGAGTAGGGGGAAGGTACTCTGCTCGAATGGAAGCAAAAGATGGAAGTTTTGGCTTTGATTTTGGTTTTGTTTATGACGACATTCGTCCCAAGCAAAAAATAAGTTATACCATGGATGATGGCAGAAAAGCGGAAGTTACGTTTGAGGATTTGGCAAACGACCAAGTTTTAGTAAGAGTTGTTTTTGACCCAGAAAATGAAAACTCTCCTGAATTGCAACAACAAGGCTGGCAAGCGATTTTGAATAATTTTAAGAAATATGTCGAAGGCAATCCCGAATAAATCGTAAGCTTGGTTTCATATTAATAAAATAACCAATTGGGAATATTCAAATAATTTGTATTTTTGCATTAGAAATGGTTTCGTAGTTCAACGGATAGAATAAGCGTTTCCTAAACGTTTGATCCGGGTTCGATTCCCGGCGAGACCACTTTTTAATATTGCCGTACCGAAAAAATATCCATCACGAAATAGCTATCGTCTATATTGCTAAAATTCAATTTCACAAATCCGAATTTTTCATTAAAATAGCTCACCAATCGTGTTTCTCCAGCCATGCTTTTGGCTGTTGCATCTACTACGTAGCATTCCAATACGCCAATATTTGTCTTGATACTTTGTTTGCCTCTGATGTTGTACACAACGATTACTTGTTGTATTCCCTCCCATTTTTTCCATTTTTCGCTTCCGCCGTTATCTCCTGTTGCATAAGTACTTTGCCAAGTGTTTCCTTTTTCGAAAGGCTTTCGGATTTCTGGTCTGGGGTTGAGTTCATTAATCAAAAAATGATTCATTTTGGGTACTTCCAACAAGATTCGGGTACTATCTTCTACAAATCCGCTCGCCTCGAAGCTGATACTTTTTTGTTCTTTATTCAAATAATCATATTGCATCAAAGATTGATTTTGATAAAAAATACCTTTTTTGATGGTTAGAGCCATTTGATGAATTTTCTTAAATTCTGCTTCATTTTGCTTTTGTTTGCTCGATTCCAACTTCCAACTGTCTTCAAAAGGAACAATATGATTGGCTTTGGAATAAAATTTTACCAACAAAGTATCTTTATTTTTTAAGAAATGATATTTATAAAAAAATTGTCGATAGGGCTTATAAATTTGTTTTTCTTCAGACGCTTGTATCGTATTTGTTTGGGCAAATGTTTTTATTGGAAACAGCAAAAAAAAGAGAATTGACCCGAATTTGCTTTTCATACCATGATTAATTTAGGATTTAGAAATAGTACTTTCGATGAAATGGGCTATGACTTTCCATTGGTCGGGGCTAAACCAAGTGAAATGGTCTTGATTTTTAAACCAAGTCATTTGTCTTTTGGCATATCTTCTTGAATTTCGTTTCAATAATTCGACCATCGTTGGGTAGTCGTATTTTTGGTCAAAATAGTCGAATACTTCTTTATAGCCAACTGTTTGGAGGGCGTTGTGATTTCTATATTCCGAAACGGCTCGTACTTCGTCCACCAATCCTTTGGCAAGCATGAGTTCCATACGCTTGTTGATTCTGTCGTAAAGCTCTTCTCTTGGTCGTTCGATGCCAATTTTTATGATATTAAAGTTTCTCTTTACCTTTTGATTCGAGTGAAACGAGGAGAACGGTTTTCCAGTGCTAAGACAAACCTCCAATGCACGAATGACTCTTTGGGAGTTTTGCAGGTCGGCATTTTGGCAATAGGTGGGGTCAAGGGAGCGTAATTCTTCCACCATTTGTTCCAATGCTCCATCTTGAAGCCTTTGCATCAGATTTTCTCTAAGAGCCAATGGTGCTTCTGGCATTTCATCTAAGCCGTCTGTAATAGCCTTAATAAATAAACCCGAACCGCCCGTCATGAATACAATATCTTTTTTTTGAAACAAATCATTTTCCAACAATCGAATGGCATCTCTTTCAAAATCTCCGGCACTGTAATAATTCGCAATGCTGTGGGAATCAATAAAATGATGTTTGACTCCGTCCAATTCTTCAGGACTTGGTTTGGCAGTTCCGATGCTGAGTTCTTGGTAAAATTGCCTTGAATCTGCTGAAATGACCTCCGTTTGGAATATTTTTGCCAATTGTACGCATAGGTCTGTTTTGCCGACGGCAGTTGGCCCAACAATAATGACCAAATATTTATTTTGATTCAATACTGACATTTGAATGGATTATTGAGGAGATGATTGCCAAACGACTTTATTTTCTACCTTTTTTTCGGAAATTCCCAGCGGAACATCCTTGATGTCTTTTTTCTTAAAAATCTTATTAAAACTACGGGTATGTTGAAGACTTACGCCATTGACAGAGACGTTGGTATTGAAATTATAATAATAATTTGGCAAATTTCTACTATAAGCTTTCAATCTCCAAGAACCTTCTTGGTTGAGAAGCCATTCGACTTCGCCACCATAAAAATAATTATTTCCGGCTGTTTGTCCTTCATTTTGTAGGATAGTATTATTGACACTGACTTTGATGTTATTGCCAAATTTATACGAAAAATTCACTTGCATATTATTAAGCAAATTTTGTCGAGCATTTGCCAAATTACTTTTCCCTAACTGTACCCCAACTTCCAGATTCGGGTCTATTTTATTGGCAATATTACCTAATTGATTGGATAAAATACCGCTGACATTATCCAATAATAATTGCGAATCAAGGGCATCTCTGAAGCTATTGTCCGAGAAAATTCTATTTAATGCCGTAATCCCAACAAAATTATTGTTTAATAATTGCTCGTCGTCGTGCATTCGTTGTTCAAAAGCAATAACTTGAGGCTGTAGGTTAATAGGGATTTTTCTTTGGTTGAATTTTATATCGAATTTGGTGATAGGTTTCATCAATTTGTCGGTTAATTTGATGTACGCAACCACCGGATATAAGGCATTTAATTCCGAAATATTGGTACTTGTGGCAATTCCTCCCACCGAAACATTGGCTGTATAGCTGGCATTGATGTTTATATCTGCATCATAAGGGTCGCCTGTCCATAAGATTTTACTTCCTTCGGCAATGTCAAATTTTCTTAATTTAGAGATATTTTGTAGGCTAAAATCGTATTTTCCACTTAAAATGGTATAAGCTCCCGACATATTGAAGCCTCCTCTGGTATCGTAATCGATGCTGATGTTTCCGTTGCCGATGGCATTGAGCTGGTCTTGGTTGGTTCGGTCGAATATGACGATACATTCGGCGTCGGGTGTTAGCGTAAAATTGAACCCCATTCGGAGGCTACCGCTTTCTTTCCGAACGATGCTGTCTTGTGCCATTGATTTTACTGCTTGCTTGATATTTTTACTAACAAATTTAATCCCTTGTTCTTCAGTGTTGGCTGTTGTTTCGCCGTCAAGGGGAATGGTAATTTTTGTTCCTTTTTTGCTGCTTAGGTTTCCAGAAATATTCACATTGCTGAAATCGCCAGTGATGTGCAAATCGCCAGTGGTAATGCCTACGCCATAGAAGTCTTCGTTGTCTTTGATACTTGTATTGAGTATCTTAAAGCCATCTTTTCCTTTCATATAGGCGTGAATCCCCAACATGAAATTTCCGCCACCGCCATTGAAAATTCCTCCTTCCAATTCTGCCACATTGCCATTTTGTGCGGCATCTCGTACCTTAAAGCCCTTGGCTGCAGGACAGAAGTTATTGCATTCAAAAAGACATCATCAGGAAAGCTTATCGAAGAATGCGACAAATTTACAGACATTGAGTCAAACCTTAAAAATTTCC
>CAYUFZ010000042.1:8796-10757 GCA_964444025.1 uncultured Emticicia sp. | reverse complement strand
GGCTGCTACAAAACCCTCTTCGTTGAAATTGAGTTGGTCGTCAAAATATAAATAGGAATTTAGCTCATTGACACGCAAAACACCTTTTTCAAAATCTACGCCTCCCCGGATTATAGGGTCTTTTGCTGTTCCTTTGATGGTCAGTGTTCCGCTGGCATATCCTCCCAAATCCGAGAAAATATCATCTACAAAAGCTTCAAAAATTTCTAAGTTTGTCTTCTTTAAAGTTGCCTTCAGATTTAAAGGATTGCTGGTGCTTTCGGGGTCATAATAGCCTGCGATTCTGAATATTTCATTGTTGATTCGAACAATATTTCCATTGATATTCAATCGTTGTTTGATGTTGTCCCAAAGAACTTCTCCGGCGATTGTACCGATTAATGCCTTTTTATAAATCAATTCGTCTATTCCAAAGTCGCTGGTAATCAGTGAATTATGGTAAACATCTCGAATACTTAGCTTCCCGTTTACAATTCCTTTTAAATCCAAATCTGTAATGGGGCTGATGGATTTTAGGTCGAAATCCTTTATCAAAATTTGGGATTCGATGTTCGGGTCGGTTGAAAATGAGCCGTTTAGGGCGATGCTTTGGTTTTGGTTGGATAAGCTAAGGTCTTGGAAGCAAATCTCATTGTTTTGAATATTGATGAGATTATTGGCATCCAATGTCCAAGTGCCTCCCAAAAGGTCAAGTTTTGAGTTTTTGGCATTGAAGCTTATGTCGATTCCATCGCTAAGGAAATTCAATTTACCGAAAACTTGGGCTTTATTGTCGCTGTTTTTTTGCTTGATTTTTCCATCAAATTCTATCAAATTCCCTTGTCCCCAAACGGCGGAAAGCTCAATTTTTTCGGTCGGTGCAATGCCACTTAATTGTTGATTGTCAGAATTGAATATCAAAGAGGTCAGAATTTTTGAAGAGCTGATTTCTTTGGAAGTGTTAAAGTCAAAATCGTTTTTATAGAATGCTAAATTTCCATGCCGCAAAGTATCAATTTTTCCCGATAAGGAGAGTTCTGCTGTATTTCTTAAATTGAAATTACCCGATAGGTTTGTTCCTCGTGATACATATAACTCTGGGTAAAAATAGGCAAAAAATGGTTCGGAATTTTTGAAAAGTACCTTATAATCAAACTGATATGGTTTGAAACCTCCTGTGATGGTGTTTTTCTTTGAATAATAATTGAGTCGATTGTATTCTCTTTCGTAAAAATATTGGGCATATTCTTTGCTCAATCGGCTGATGTCTGAGATTGCTTTACTAGGGACAAAATTTCCCGATACATCGATGTTGAAAAATTCGGATAAAAGACTTATTTTTCTGGAATTATTCTCCAAAGTGGAGGTTAGAAATAGGGAATCGATACCCAATAATCGGTTGTCGTATTGCAAGACTGTGTTTAGCAATTGTGCTTTGCCAAGCCAATTGTCCAACTCATTTCCCTGAAAGTTTAAATTAATTTCTGAATGAAGCTTTACATTATTTTTGGTGAATCCTAAAGGTTTGAGATTGGCGTTTTCGAGTAGTCCACTGATGTCAAATTGATTAAATTGTTTGGCAAAATCTACCCTTCCACTCACATGAAATGCCAGATTGGTATCCTTCACACTCACCATTCCATCGAAAATGGATTGTTTCATGTTGCCATCGACAAAAATATTTTTATAGTCATATCCATTAAATTCAATGTGTTGGACTTTTCCGTCAAAATCCAAATCTGCATCTTTGATGGAGAATCCTTTTCCCTTTATTTTTCCAGCAAATGATAATTTCTGTAAAATTTCTGATTGGTTGATGAATTTTCCCAAGTCGAAATTTTCTACGTTTAATGCTCCCTCATAGCTTGGGCTGAGTGTTTCTGGAAGTTTCATCTGAATTTTGGCCCCCAGCATCCGGCGGCGCATGGCGTGCTGCGCATGATTCTGGAGATGGACGGCGAAATTGTCACGCGCGTTGATCC
>CAYUFZ010000042.1:0-8786 GCA_964444025.1 uncultured Emticicia sp. | reverse complement strand
GTTTCCTTGAAAGTTTACTACTCCAAATTTGTACACATCCGAAAAGTACAAAGAATCTCCCACGTATTGTCGGGCATCTGTTGCGTCAATTTTGGACTTTCGCCAAGTCAAATCCATGTCGGCTTTGTATAAATCTGGCAAATGTTTGAAGGCAATATCGCCATCTAAATAGCTATTTTTCCCGAATTTTAAATAAAAATTCTTCACCAGAAAATTATGTACTGTGCCTTTGAAATTGCCGTTTAAGAGGTATTTCTCATGGTATTCGTACATATCTGTTGCAAATCTTCCCAAATCTTGTGCATCAATTTCGCAGTCACGGAGATTCCCTGTCATAACGATCTTTTCATTGAAATCTCCAAAATCTCTCGGACTATCATAGTCGAAAATGATTGAATTTTTCAAGGTTGAATGATTGATTCGGGCATATAGTTTATTAAACCGCATGGATTTTCTGGAATAGAAAAAATCGGTATCGAGTTTTTTGATGCTCAAATTGCTGCGTTTTTCCATGCCTCTCATTCCTTTCAGTCCAAAAGTGATGGTATCTCCTTGGATAAAGAAATTTTTCAAATTCCCTTGTATGTCATTGATAGTAAAATTGTTATAATCAAATTCGTTGTTAGGAAAACGAGGTGTTTCGGGGTCTTCGAGCGTAAAAGTTCCGCCTTGAATATAAGCTTCGTCAATGGTGAACGGGGTATTATGTTCTCCTTTCGGACGATTCAGCGTATCGCTTGGGGCAGTCAGTTCTTCAATTTTAGCAATCCATTTATCAATATTCAAATCTCCGTCTGGTTCGTAGATTAGTTTCACCCGTGGTTTGCTAATCATGACATAATCGAGGTTATTGTCGAATGAAAGTATATTTTTCCAATTGAAATCAAAATTAGTTTTACAATTGATATATAATTCCTTGACAAATATCATTTCTCGTTCTTTTTGGTCGTAAATGCTAATGTCTTCCAAGGTAATTTCATCAAACCACGTGAATTTTACATGTCCGACTTTAACTTTAGAGCCAAGTTTTTGAGAAAGCAAATCGCTTACTTTTTGAATCGCATTGGTCTGAAATTGAGGCAATTGCATGGCATAAAATCCAATACCGATGCCAGCTGCCAAAATAAATAAAGTGGTACTGATGGCTTTTTGGGAATAATAAGCAAACATCAAAGATAATACCAAAGCCCCTATCAGAAATAGAAGTCTTTTGGGCAAAGGAGAAAATACCAACAACCCACCCAAGATTGAGATAATCAAGAGTGAAATGATAGTCAAAATTGATATTTTTATTTTTTTACGCAAAATATTTCTCGAATGTCTTAATTTCTATAAGCTGACTATTAATTTTGCTTCAAAATCATTATTATTTTGAATATTTTAGCAATAGAATCGTCCTGCGACGACACTTCAGCCGCTGTTATTACTAACGGCAAAATTCGTTCCAACATTGTTGCCGGACAGCTCATTCATGAACTTTATGGCGGAGTTGTACCCGAATTGGCTTCTCGGGCTCATCAGCAGCACATTGTCAGAGTGGTTGATAAAGCCTTATCAGATGCGAATATAACAAAAAAAGAGCTAAATGCCATAGCTTTTACGAGGGGTCCTGGTCTTTTAGGTTCTTTGTTGGTCGGAACGTCCTTTGCCAAAGCCATGGCATTGGCTTTGGATATCCCTCTAATCGAGGTAAATCATATTCAAGCACATGTTTTGGCTCATTTTATCGACGACCCCAAGCCGGCTTTTCCTTTCCTTTGTTTGACTGTCAGCGGAGGGCATACACAAATTGTATTGGTCAAAGATTATGATAAAATGGAGGTGTTGGGGCAAACCATGGATGATGCCGTAGGGGAGGCTTTCGACAAAACAGCCAAATTGTTGGGATTACCTTATCCTGGAGGTCCTTTGATTGATAAATATGCTCAAATGGGTAATGCTAAAGCTTTTGAATTTCCTTTGGCGGAAATGCCACAGTACCAATTTTCGTTCAGTGGGATAAAGACTTCTATTTTGTATTTTTTAAAGAAAAATATGCAAGAGAATCCGAATTTTATTGAACAAAATTTAACGGATATTTGTGCCAGTGTGCAAGATACTTTGGTGAGAATGTTGTTACAAAAGCTACGCCGTGCTGCAAGAGAACTCAAAATTAAGGAAATAGCGATAGCAGGTGGAGTTTCGGCAAATTCGGGATTGAGAAAATCTTTGAAAGAAATGGCAGAAAAAGAGCATTGGAATATTTACATCCCAGATTTTCAATATTGTACAGATAATGCTGGAATGATTGCAATGGTGGCTCATTTTAAGTACCTCAAGCAAGATTTTTCGAGCCAAGAAGTAAGTCCGATGCCAAGAATGGAGTGGGAATAAAGATAAAATAAAAAGAGGCTGTCCGAAAACAGCCTCTCTCTGGAACGCTTAAATCAAACCTTCACAACGGTTGATACAATCCAAATCTTCGAATGCTACTTTCAAGCGAGCAATCATATTTTCTTCTCCCTTACGCAACCAAACACGTGGGTCGTAGTATTTTTTGTTAGGAGAGTCGTCTCCTTCAGGGTTTCCTAATTGAGATTGCAAATATCCTTCTTTATCTTTGTAATATTTCAAGATACCTTCCCAAGTGGACCATTGAACGTCTGTATCGATGTTCATTTTTACAGCTCCGTACTGGATGGCTTCTCTGATTTCTTCACGAGTACTTCCTGAACCTCCGTGGAATACGAAATTGACAGGTAATTCGCCCGTTCCGAATTTTTCTTGGATATAATCTTGAGAGTTTTTCAAGATTACCGGAGATAATTTCACATTACCCGGCTTATATACTCCGTGTACATTACCGAAAGCCGCTGCAATGGTAAAGTTTGGAGATATTTTCGACAATTCTTCATAGGCAAATGCCACTTCAGAAGGCTGAGTATAAAGTTTCGAGCTATCTACATCTGAGTTATCTACGCCGTCTTCTTCTCCACCCGTTACACCCAATTCAATTTCTAAAGTCATGCCCATTTTAGCCATTCTAGCTAAATATTTTGCACAAATTTCGATATTTTCCTCCAAAGATTCTTCAGATAAATCAATCATGTGAGAGCTGAACAATGGCTTTCCGTGTTGTGCAAAGAATTTCTCGCCTGCATCCAACAAACCATCAATCCAAGGCAATAATTTCTTGGCACAGTGGTCGGTATGCAATACGACAGGAATTCCGTAAGCTTCTGCCAACTGATGTACGTGCATCGCTCCCGAAATAGCCCCTGCAATAGCCGCTTCCTGATTCTTGTTTGGCAGGCTCTTTCCAGCATAGAAAGAAGCTCCTCCATTTGAAAATTGAATAATCACCGTCGAGTTTACAGCTTTGGCTGCTTCCATTACTCCGTTTACAGAATTTGTACCAACGACATTTACAGCCGGAAGTGCGTAATTGTTTACGTTAGCGTGGCGTAATAAAGCATTCAATGCTTCACCTGTAACGACGCCTGGCTTAATCAAAGATTGACTCATTGTTAATTATTTTGAATTTTAAAAAGAAATAATATTATTATAATTATAGATGAAGCCTGATGGATTAATTTTATTGCAAATTAAGGATTTTTGCTCAAAAATTGTCAATTTTTGAGCAAAAAAGTATATATTTTTTTATTTTCCTTCGTACATTCTCCGAATATATTCTGGGATTTCGGGGTCTTTTAATGTGTTTTTTTTCGCATCTGTCATTCGCCAACGATGTAGCCATGAGAAGCCATTGGCGGTAATGACGCTCTCTTTGCGTTGATAAATCTCGTCATTCAAGGCTTCTTTCAATGAAATAAATTGGTAGTTTTTCTGCTGAAAAATAGCAATAATCTGTTCAAAATAATCGCTGTTCAAGGCATTGGCATGGCATAAAAAAATGTGCTTCATGGGTCTGCCTACAACGTAATCGCTTAGTTTTTCGTAATATTCGAGATAAGCTTCTGTATGTTGAAGGTAGCTTTGGGCAATTTGTTGCATTAGTTTGGAGTCTGCTTTTCGTTGGGCATCTACATAGACTTTGTTGAAATACCAATCGTCTGCGTCCATTGTAACGGGGGCATTTTTATAGTTGTTTTGCTCTAAAAATGCTTGAAAAGTATATTTTTTTACACTATCCGACCCATTGTGTAAAAATGGAAATCTAAAGTATTTGTCGGTTCGTTGGTATTTTTTTCTTAATAAGGCTGTCAGAACTTCTCCTTTAATGGTCTCGTTTTCAAACGCTTCAAGGCTAATTTTACTAAAAGATTGGTGCGAAAAAGTATGATTGCCTAACTCATGTCCATTTTTGAGCCATTTTTCTAATAAGGCTATTCTTGGTTCGATTTCACCTGTTTGGTAAATGTTTTTTTCATTCACAAATCCTACGGTTGGAATTTGAGCTTTTTGGAGTTTGTTCAATAATTTTTCTGTTGATTTTTGGGTGTTTTTCAACGAAGTTTCCTGCACAAAAGGCAAATCGTCAAATGTAATGGCTATTTGTTTTTGTGCTTGGGCATGGAATAGGCTGACTGACAGCAAGAAGAAATAGATGGTTTTCATTCGGATAGTATTAGTTTTGTTCTTTTTTCATGTACTCGGCAATTTGTTGAGCAGCGGTGTCCATACTTGCCGAAAGTGTTTGGATAATATTCTTTTTTTCAATAGCCGATTTATTTTGGCTGAGTTTTTTCTTTGCTTCTATTCTGGATATTTGGATTTCAAACCCGACAATGCCTTTTGCCATTTTTTCTTTGTAATCGTTAGGCAGTTTTTCCCATTGATTGTTAAAAGTGGGGTCGTAATAGTTGATGGTATGGCTCAATAACTCCATTAATTTGGCTTCATTGTCGATAATTTTTGCTTTTCCATAGGCATGAACGGCGACATAGTTCCAAGTAGGGACATTTCTTTCATGTTCGTAATTATCGACCGAAATATAGGCGTGTGGCCCGCTGAATATCACCAATATCTCTTTTTGTTCGAGGTTTTGCCATTGAGGATTTGCTTTGGCGAAATGTGAATAAAGTATGGTATTTTCCTTCCCAACCTCTACCACAAAGGGCAGTTGGGTGGCGGTAGGTACGTCGTTATCAGCAGTGATAATGGTGGCAAAGCTAAAATTTTTCATAAAATCCGTGATTTCTTCACGGTCGCTCATGACATTGTTTTTTGGGGTGTACATCGACTTTTATTTTTATTTGCAAAGATGAAACAATTTGGGGACTAAATGAAAAATTTACTTTTTTTCTGATTTGGGGAATAAAATATTTTCTAAAATTTTTATTCCATTTTTGAGGATTGTACTTTTAGTTTTTATTTCAACCTTTTAACTTTTTCATTGAATTATGTCAAAAAAATTACTGAAATTATTGTCAATCATCGTTTTATTGTCAATCAATACATTCGTCAAGGCTGCCTCCGTAGATAGTTTGGAGGTGCCAAGTAAAATGATGAACAAAGCTTATAAAGCAGCGGTAGTCCTTCCTCAATCCTATACAAACGGCAAGGCAAATTATCCAGTTTTGTATTTATTGCATGGTGGAGGGGGGCATTTTAGCGATTGGCTCAAGCTTACGCCTGATAAAATGTTGGTGAAAAATTTAGCAGATGAGTATCAAATGATTATCGTCATGCCTGAAGGCGAAACGTTCGGCTGGTACATGGATAGTCCTTTTGACGCATCTAATAAATTTGAAACCTATGTGACCCAAGAAGTAATCCAAAAAATTGACCAGACGTATCGTACCGTGAAAAGCAACAAAGGGCGTGCCATTACGGGCTTGTCTATGGGCGGACACGGGGCAATGTATCTTTCGACTCGTCACCCGGATTTATTCGGTGCTGCCGGAAGTATGAGTGGAGCGTTGGATATGAATTATACCAAATTCAAGGTAAATGAAGCCTTTATGAAGTCTTTGCAGGAGCGTTTCCAAAAGCTTTTAGGAACTTCTGACCCGAATCACGAGGTATTTGTGACGAACTCTGTTGTGAACATGATAGACAAAATTAAGAAAAATGCCATGCCTACGATTATTGATTGTGGCGTAGATGATTTCTTGATTGATGCCAACAGGGAGTTACACCGCCGATTGGTTTATGCCAATGTGGCACACGATTATACCGAACGTCCTGGAGCTCACACTTGGGATTATTGGCAAAATTCATTGCCTTATCATTTGTTGTTTTTTAGTAAGGTATTTAAAAATAATGGTACTGCCATCAAATAATACATGGAAGAGACAAAAATTGCCATTGTAACGGGTGCTGCAAGGGGAATAGGTCATGCAACTACCGTTTTGTTTTTAGAAAAAGGCTGGAATGTAGCCATGATTGATAGCGATTCGGAAGAATTGACGAAAGCTTCAGCAGAGCTTGCAGGCACTTTTCCAGTGGTTTGTGATGTGTCTGTGGAGGCAGAAGTGAAGGCGATGGTGACGAAGGTGATTGATAAATTCGGACGAATAGATGCCTTGGTCAATAATGCTGGAGTGGCAACTTTCAGACCTTTGGAAGAAATGGATTTTGAGGCGTGGAGACACATCATGGCGACGAATTTAGATGGGGTTTTTCTCTGTTCGTTGGCGGTTTTGCCACATTTGAAAAATATCCAAGGGGCAATCGTGAATATTGCGTCTATTTCGGGTTTGAGGGCAAGTACGCTCCGAGTAGCTTATGGAACATCCAAGGCGGCTGTCATTCACTTGACGAAACAATTGGCTGTTGAAATGGGCGATTATCGGGTTCGGGTCAATTGTGTTTCTCCAGGGCCTGTGAAAACCAAATTAGCAGCAGCAGTACATTCGCCAGAGATTATCAAGGCATATCAGGATAGTATTCCTTTGTATAGAACGGCAAGCCCCGAAGATATTGCCGAAGCCGTTGTGTTTCTATGTTCTTCGCAAGCAACATACATTACCGGACAGATGTTGGCGGTAGATGGTGGGTTTGATGCGGCAGGAGTAGGACTTCCAGCTCTGCGTAAGTATCGTGAATTGGATTTGTAATTTTAGTTCATCAAAGTCCTTTTGTTTGAGATATCATCTCTTTATTTAACCGAAGAAAAACAAAGATTTCGGATGAAATGCTGAGGATTCCTGAAAGAAAAAATCCGTCCAATGTTTTACATTTGGACGGATTTTTTAGCTTTATGAGCTTGTCATTATTTGATAACAGCTTTGCTCATCAAATCTGCCACCAATTGGTTGCCGACCTCGTTCAGGTGAACTCTGTCGCTTGTTAGAATACCCGATTCTTTATTGTTTGGATTATTTTTTAGATTATATGCCAAAAATTCTTTTCTTAAATCAATCAAAGGGCAATCGTATTTTGCCGCAATGGTACGAATGATATTCGAATAATTGTTCAAATCGCCGTCTTGCTGATTGCTGTGGTCGGTGCGTTCGCCGATGGCAGCAGGAGTGCAGCAAAGTACTTTAATGCCTTGCGACTGAAGTTTACGGATGATAGTGGTATAAAAATTGCCAAATTTGTCAGGGTCTGTTCCGGTGCCGTAGCTTGCTTTGTGCCAAACATCATTGACTCCAATGTAAATCACCACGACATCGGGTTTCTGAGCCAATACATCCTCTTCCATCCGAAGGTACAAATCATATACTTTGTTGCCTCCAATACCAGCTCCGATTAATTGGTATTTGTCTTTAATGCCTTGTTTTTCGAGCATTTCTTTCATTTTGGTGATGTATCCACCCGGATTGACCCCCGCTTGGGTAATGGAATCTCCGAAGAAAATGATTTTGGTAGGTTTGTCTGTCGTCATGGAAAAAGTGAATAATGCCAATAAAACTAAGGCGATGGAGTAAATTGATTTTTTCATTTTCGGTTTAATGGTTGAATTTGATGGTTTAAAACTGTTACGAAAGTAAAAAAAAATTGCTAAAAAGCAATATCAGTTTGAGTGAAGCTTTTGATTGAGAATTTTTAGCTCTTCGTTCAATTTTTTTTCGATGCTTTGGAAATGCTCTTCCCATTGCTTCGACTCTACTATTACAAACCGTTGGTCGTTCTGTAAGGCTTCTAATTGCTCACACAATTGACTATGTTTTTGTTCTAGTCTTAGCAGGTATTGAAGCAATTCTTCTTGATTTTTGGTGTCGAAGGATGGTTTGTCGAATGCCAAGCCTGATTTAATATCCTCCAATAATTGCTCCAATGCTTCCAAATCGTTGTTTTCCATGGCTTTTTTGACGGCATCAAATACCAAATTTGCTTTTTCTCGGTATTTTTCTGGCACAAGTGGGCTGTCTGGATGGCATCGCTTCACGGCTTCTCTGAATACGGCTTTGAGCTTCTGTTGGAGGCTGGCATCGGTGCTTTTTTCCAATTTTTGTTGGTCTTCTTGCTGACTCGAATGGAAGTTTTGATAAAAATCTTGGCTTTCTTGATACGAACGAATATTGTCTGCATTTGGGTTTTCTCGGGCATTTTTTTCCAATACTTCGGTTCTTTTTTTAAGTATTTGCTCTATTTTATCCCGAAAACGCTGACGGTATTCTAATTCGTAAATCAAAATTTGTTTTTCGCAATGGGCAATTGCTATTTCCAAATAGGAAATTTGTTGGTACAAAAACTCAATCTTGAATTGCAATACCAATTTTTCGGGATGGACAATGATTCCTTCTTCTACCTGATAGGCTTCTTGCCAAAGTTGAGAAAATGCTTGCTGGTGTTGGCGAATGACATCAGGCTCTTCGATGAGGTAATTAAATTCTTTGTTTTTGTAAAATCCATTTTTTGAGTAATTGGAACTTCCTGTAAAAATGAATTTATCG
>CAYUFZ010000041.1:13652-17188 GCA_964444025.1 uncultured Emticicia sp. | reverse complement strand
TGAAAGGTTCTTTTGTAAAAGTATGTCCTTGATAGGGCTGGGTATGTAGTTGAAAACTAAGCTTTGAATCATCAAAATATGCGAAATTTTGTAGTTCCATTTTAGTTATTGCCCATAACCACTGCTCATATTTATTGATATATTCCCTACTTTCAGAAAGTCGAATTTTCAGCTTATCCAAAACTTCATCATCAAAGTTTGCCAACAGTGTTTCTCTGGTAGATAACATTTTACTGTTAATTTGCTCGTCCAACTCTTTTTGAAGAATATCAAATTGTTCGATGATTTCAGCTTCGGTTCTGTATTTTTGGTAAATTTCGGCAATACGTTTTTCAAAATCAACGCCTGACTCTATGCTGCCGAGTACATCATCACTGGCACCGAAAACACCACTAAAAAGTTTGAATTTCTCGTCGAGTAGTTGGAAAACACGAATATCAGCGGCATTTTTGATGTTTAGAAAGTTTACTACTACAACATCAAACTTTTGACCATACCGATGGCAACGCCCGATTCTTTGTTCAATTCGTTGAGGATTCCAAGGTAAATCATAGTTGATTAGTAATGAGCAAAATTGCAGATTGACACCTTCTGAGGCGGCTTCGGTAGCAATCATTATCACCGCTTCATTCTTAAAGTAATCTACTAAAGCTGCTCGTTTATCAGAAGTTGGAGAACCGGATATTTTATCCGTCCCACTGTTGATATTTAGCCAGTTTTTATAAATTTTATTGGATAGTTCGTCATTATTTGAACCATTAAACAGCACTATTTTATTGGGATAATGTTCATTAAGTAAATTGAGTAAATAGTTTTGAGTACGGGTCGATTCGGTAAAAATGATGGCTTTTCTATTGGCAGCCTTATCCATTTTGCTAAAGCCTTCTTTTAATGCCGTTAGCAGTTTTTCCCCCTTTGAGTTGTGTTTAATGGATTCTGCTAAATCACGATAATTTTCAAGTTCCTGAATTTCTAATCGAATAGAATCTATATCAGCTTCCGTAAGGGTTTCATCTTCAGTGACCTCATCTTCACTCCATTCTTCTTCTTGCTCCTCAAATAATTCATAATCTTCGGCGATTTCATCATCTAAGCTTTTTCTTTCATTACCCTTGATAACTTGGTTTAGCTTTTTTATCAAACTATTTAGTGTTCCCGCAATAGCAAAAGAGGAAGAAGCCAATAACTTTCTTAGGATTAAAGTCATTAGGTGTCTTTGTCCAGCAGGTAAAGCATAGAGTAATTCTCTTTGTAAATAATCGCTTACATCTTCGTATAATTTTTGTTCATCATCCGATGGTTCAAATTTTATAGTTAGAGGTATTCTGTTGGTGTAACGAATGTATTCTTGTACTTGTCTTCTTAGGTTGCGAATACAAACCGACTTTAATCTATCTCTTAGGTCTTGATAATTTTCTCCATCAACTGTTCTGAGAAACTGGCTTCTAAAACTTTTAATATCGCCAAAAGTATGTTCATCAATAATACTCACTAAGCCATATAACTCTAAAAGTGAATTTTGCAGGGGTGTGGCAGTTAGTAATGCTTTTCGAGCATGAGAAAGAGCTTCTTTTATTGCATTACCAATTTTATTGGTTGGCTTATAAACATTTCTTAAACGATGTGCTTCATCAATCACGGCTAAATCCCAAGATACTAATTGCATCATATCTGCTTTTGCACGAGCAAATTGATAGGAACAAATAACGATTTTGTTTTGCTCAAAGGGATTTTTTTTTCCAGCTTTTCGAAAATCATTGAAGTTCTTGTTTTCAAGAATAATTGACTCAAGAAAAAATTTTTCGTACAGCTCCTGACTCCATTGTTTTCTTAAATTAGCTGGACATATAATCAATAATTTGGTACGACGTTCAGCCCATAGTTGAGAAAGTAAGATACCTGCTTCAATTGTTTTTCCCAAACCAACTTCATCAGCTAAGATTGCTCCTTTGGATAAAGGAGATTTAAACGCAAAAAGGGCAGCCTCAACTTGATGAGGATTTAAATCAACTTGTGCATCCATCAATGCCATATTAAAGCGTTCGTTGCTACCAGATGGAAATCGCTTTGTCAGCTCAAATGCTATATATTTTGCTTGATATGGATTTAACATAAGTATTTGTTTCTATTCATATTACTTAAAGCCCGTTTAAAATTTAATTTTGTAATTTGTTCATTTTAAACATTTTATTTGGATTTTGCTTCGTTAGAGTCCACTCTTTTCTTGCTTGCCCAAGAAAAGAAACAAAAAAAAGCGGTTCGGCTTATCGACAGTTTGTCCAATGCTTCCACATACAAACCTAAGGCTGTCTTACGAAACGAATATCCTACGATTTTAATGGGTTTATTATCAATTATTTAAAAATTTCAACATAATTTCGACTGTAAAAAAGATTTTAATACATCAAGACCCTTTTCAAAACGGGCGTTATTGTTGATGATAATATCTGCGTCGTATTTAGTAGGTTCAATGTATTTTTCGTAAGTTGGAGCAACATGGTTTTCCCAACGGTATAATACGTCCGTGAGGTCATAGCCTCTTTCGTTATTGTCCCGAATGATTCTCCGTTTAATTTTAACATGCTCTCGGGCATCAATAAATACTTTCAGGTCGAGCAAATTGGCAACAATATCTGAGTGAAACACAAAAATTCCTTCCACCACAATGATTGGTGCTGGTTCAAAAACCAACATTTTGGGTACAACATTCGGATTATTGAAAGTATATTCTTTCTGTTGCACAACATTTCCGTTTTTTAATTCTTCAATATGTTTTGCAAAAAGTTCAAAATCAATTGCCTCGGGTAGGTCAAAATTTTCGATATTATTATGGTCTTTAGGAACTAAATCCCTTGAGCGGTAATAGTTGTCTTGGGAAATCAAGCATATTTGCTCTTTCGTAAAAGCACCCACCAATTGACTCAAGAAGAATGTTTTGCCTGAGGCACTTCCCCCGGTAATTCCAACAATATAAGGTTTTGTCATTTTTATAGCTGATGAAGCCCACTTCGGCTTTATTTTCAAAATGCAAAATTACAAAAGGCAAATGAATCTTTTAGTCAATTTGGAAGAAAATCATGTGTTATCTTGAATCGAAGGATGTCTGAAATTATTTTATCACTTTAAAAATGTGTATTTGAGATTTTTTCGGACATCCTTCTTTGTGATTTTTTATAAGCCAAAGCCAATTAATAATAGAACTGCCAAAATTCCCCCAATGATTGGGCCTACCACCGGAATCCAGGCATATCCCCAATCACTTTTGCCTTTGCCCGATATTGGTAGTAAAGCATGAGCGATTCTTGGACCTAAATCTCTTGCTGGATTAATGGCATAACCAGTAGGGCCACCCAAAGATAAGCCAATTCCCCAAACCAACATTCCTACCAAATAAGGCGAACTTCCGTTGGGCAAATCGGCAGTAAAACAAGCCGGAACCAATACCAATACGATAGTTCCGATAATTTCGGTTGTTAGGTTTGTTGCTGGATTACGAATGGCTGGCGAAGTAGAAAACACCCCTAAAATACTTGCTT
>CAYUFZ010000041.1:12734-13642 GCA_964444025.1 uncultured Emticicia sp. | reverse complement strand
TACGCCAAAATGTGGCAAATAAGCCAGCCATACCAAACAAGCTCCGATAAATGCCCCAATCAGTTGGGCAGCAATATAAGGAACAACGTTTGTCCAGTTACCTGACTTGAATGCCATGGCAATAGTCACGGCGGGGTTAAGATGAGCGTCGGAGCTTCCAAATTTTTGAGCAACGAATATGCCACACATCACAGCCATTGCCCATGCAGTGGTCACAACCATCAAACCGGCATTTTCTCCTTTGGTACCTTTTAATAAAATATTGGCGACAACGCCATTGCCAAGTAAAATCAGTACAGCAGTACCCAATAATTCTCCGATAAAGCTTGATGTTTGCATATAATGGTATTTTTGTTTAGGGTTTGATAGATTTCTTTCTTTAGATTGCCACAAATTTGAGAATATTTTATTGATTTTTTATCAAAATTTCTCAAAAAAATTATAATAAAAATAAGTTATTCACCATTTATTTCGTCATAACTCTAAAAACCGTTTGGGGTTACTGTCAAATTTGTTTCATAAGTATTATTTTATTTTGACAGACCAAGCTTTAACTTTAACTTTGTATTTTAAAATTAGCCTTTCTCAAAATTTTTAAAGCGATAGTTCAGTCAAAAAAAGATAAAGGCTAAATACACAAATGAATTATTTATGATATTGAATTCACTTTCTGCTATTTCTCCGATTGATGGTCGTTATCGTCGTCAAGTTGAATCTTTAGCCCCATTTTTTTCTGAGTTTGGCTTGATACATTACCGTGTACGGGTAGAAATCGAGTACTTTATAGCCCTTTGCGAACTACCACTGCCACAATTAGAATCGTTTGATAAATCGCCGTTTGAAAAGTTGCGGTCAATTTACTTGAATTTTTCTGAATCAATACTATCTTACTGAGTAATAAGAAAAAC
>CAYUFZ010000041.1:0-12724 GCA_964444025.1 uncultured Emticicia sp. | reverse complement strand
TGAAGAGAACGCTTTGTCAATCAAAGAAACAGAAAAAACAACCAACCACGATGTAAAAGCCGTGGAATATTTTATCAAAGATGCTTTTGATACATTAGGTATCGCTCAGTATTCGGAGTTTATTCATTTCGGATTGACCTCTCAAGATATTAATAATACTGCCATTCCTTTGTCGTTGAAGGAAGCCTTGCAAGCAAATGTATTGCCTATTTTCGAGGGAATTGTGCAGAAAATCAACGAATTGGCGGAGCAATGGAAAGAGATTTCTCTCTTGGCACATACCCATGGACAGCCAGCCTCTCCGACCAAATTGGGTAAAGAATTGCTGGTATTTTCGGAACGAATTTCCAAACAGATAGAGCAACTCCTTGCGATTCCTTTTGCTGCTAAATTTGGCGGAGCGACTGGAAACTTCAATGCCCATCACGTGGCTTATCCTTCCCATGATTGGGTGGCTTTTGGGAACCATTTTGTGAATGATATTTTGGGGCTTTCAAGAAGCCAAAAAACAACACAAATTGAGCATTATGATATGTTGGCAGCCATGTGCGATGCTCACAAACGAATCAATAATATTTTGATAGATTTGTCGAGAGATATTTGGACATATATTTCGATGGGGTATTTTAAACAGAAAATTAAAGCAGGAGAGATTGGTTCTTCGGCAATGCCTCACAAAGTAAATCCCATTGATTTTGAAAATGCTGAAGGAAATTTGGGTGTGGCGAATGCTTTGTTTGAGCATTTTGCCGCAAAATTGCCTATTTCTCGATTGCAAAGAGATTTGACCGATTCGACCGTTTTGAGAAACATAGGAGTGCCGATTGCCCATACATTAATCGCCTTAAATTCATTGTTGAAGGGCCTGAATAAATTGGAGCTACACCAAGAAGCTATCGACCATGATTTGGAAGAAAATTGGGCGGTTGTTGCCGAGGGTATTCAAACCATTTTGAGGAGGGAGGGGTATCCAAAACCTTACGAAGCTCTCAAAGAATTGACTCGTAAAAATGAAAAAATAACAGAGTCGAGAATCAAAGAATTTATCGATACCTTGAACGTAGGTGAGAAGGTTAAGTTTGAGTTGCGGAGAATTACACCATTCAATTATACAGGGATTTAAAATAGATAAAAAGGCTTTATTCATGGAAAGCCTTTTTTGATTTGATTACCAAACAAAATACTTTGTTTCATGTTTATAACGAGTAGAATTATTCATTCAATTATCTAAACAGAAATAAATCATGGCACAAGCAAAAATTGAAATTATCCATGCCATACGAAATACGGCAAAAAAATTGAGCGACTCTAACGACTATATGTGGGGGCACATGGGAAGCTGTAATTGCGGACATTTGGCTCAGGAAATTACCAAAAGAACCAAGGCAGAAATACATGCCTTGGCAATGAGAGGACATGGTGATTGGAATGAACAACTGAACGACTATTGCGGAATGACGCAAATGCCAATCGATTTGGTGATTCATGAAATGCTGACGGCAGGGTTTTCGGTGGAAGATTTACAGCAATTGGAGCGTTTGTCGAATCCTGAAATCCTAAAAAGACTCTCGCCCGAAAAGCGTAGCCTCAAACACAATCTAAAGGCGGATGTTGTCGTTTATTTGAATGAATGGGCAAATATGCTCGAAGAGAAACTCTTGTCTGAGATTCGATTGCCTAATTTTTTAAACGAAACAATAATCCCCGAACATGCGTAATTTCTTTATCTTTTGTGCTTTTTTTCTTCTTTTGAATGTTTCATTTGCTCAAAGTGATATTCCTGTTTCTAAAAATGAGGAAAAACAAACACAAGTTTTTTATGAAAAACCACGCCCTGAATGGATGAACAAACTCCGCTATGGAGGAAATATCTGGCTTGGTTTTTTTGGTTCTTTTTACATAGATGCTTCCCCGATGATTGGCTATGATTTGAATGAGAAAGGGACTGTGGCTGGTTTGGGAGCAACATTTATTTTTCAGGGAACTTTCAATAGAAATAATGCCAATAATGCCAACTCTACAATTTTTGGACCTAAATTATTTATCCGTCAACAAGTATATCGGAGCTTCTATGCTCATGCTGAATATGAATTTGTACATGCCTACGCCGATCAATTTTATTCCTACATTCCTGATTTGAATAATCCATCAGGAGCGAATAAGAAAGTTTGGGGAAGCTCTCCTCTTGTCGGAATAGGCTTTTACCAAGGTGGAGGTGGCAATCGTGGTAGTTTTATTACACTGATGTATAATATGGGATACCCCAATAGGGGTTTTATAAGTCCTCAAAGCTTGTTGGGTAGCCAAACGCCCATTACCCTGCGGTATGGATTTTTGTTTTGAAATTGTATGCCCGTGATAAGCGGGCATTTTTTATGCTGCTAATTCATGGCGTTTCGGATAATGGATGCAATCTTTTCCTTGTGTATAAATGTCCCAAAGTAACTCAAGTGGTCGTCGTCAAAATAAAGAACTTCTTTGCCTTTGGTAATTTTTACTTGTTTGTTTTCAATCATGTTTTGACAGACATCATACACACCCACATTTTTATACTTTAGTGCCAATGACTTTATATAGTCGTTATTTTCTGCCACAATCAAACCATTTATATGGATAAAATTATAGCCATTCACTGGATTTATTTTGAGATAGGAGAAATACTGGGTTGCATTTTTATTGACCATAAAATTCAAAACAGGGGGTTGGGTAAAAAACACTACTTTGATATTGTTTTTTTCTAAAAAAGACAATAATTCATGTAGATACTTTTTGGATATTTCAGTCTGTAATTCCCAACGACAAGCCAATACTACCACTTTTGGTTTCCATTTCAAGATGTTTCCAATCATGGATTTGGCATAAGCTATTCTTTGTTCTTTGGTATAAACCCCGTTTGCCGTTTGTAAGTTGAGTTGATGAATATTTATGAAAGGATTACTGCCATTTGCTGTATAACACGAAACAGAGGTATGGAGATTAGCCGATATTTCGCCGATTAATTTTGCCCACATCACCCCATGAGAGTCTCCAATCAACATTATTTTGGGAGAACCTAAATGTTTATTTTCAATAATCCCTTCATTTTTATATGCCTCATCATATTTTCGCAATCTTTTCGGAACAATTACGCCATAGCTAAGGTTGTCTTCTGCTAAATATTTATTATGTCCGCTTTGTGTAGGCGAAATATCAAAATAGGAGCCATAATAGACTTGTTTGTTATAGCTACTTGGATAATACGGATTGTATAGGTTTGATTGAATAAATAGGGTGAATAAAGTAATCAAAATCATTCCTGCCAATACAATTTTTGGGGTATGACGGTAGCGACGTGTTTTGTTTTCGATAAAATGGTAAGACAAATAAGAGAGTAGAATTGTCAGCCCAAGAATCAATTTACGATTGCTATACCCACCGTATGGATAAGGCAAATTTTTGAAAAATACAATGATACACCAATGCCATAAGTATAAAGAATAAGATATTTTTCCGATATAAACAAAAACTTTGGTAGTCAATATTTTGCCAACAAAATCATTCGGGCTACAAAATAAGATAATGATAACTGAGCCAATAATGGGAAAAATGACAGAATAGCTAATTTGCTCATTCCCAAATATATATGACCCAACTATCAAACCAACACCAAGCATGCTTAGGATAGTGGCTTTTGTAGGGGTATTTTTGATAGTGACGTGTGAAGCCGCTACCAAACCTCCGACACTTAGTTCCCAAAATCTGGCGGGTAACATGTAAAAAGCAATATCGACTTTATGGCTTACAAATACCCAAAAAACAAAAGTAAGGAAGCTAAGAAAAATCGTAATGGTGATTGGAATGACAAAGTTTTTGAAATATTTATACGAAAAAAACAAAAAGAAAGGATAAATGAGATAAAATTGCTCTTCTACCGATAGCGACCAAGTATGTAGAAAAAAAGACTGTTCGATACTTCTATCCCAATAATTGCTGAAATTGAACAAAGCATGGACATTAAAATAGGAAAAAATAGCAGGGAAAATATCTTTGCTGACATCCTTGACAATGGGTCTGAATACGAATAATTGTACCAGCACAAATGTACATAGCACCACTGTTAGCAGCAGGGGCAATAACCTTTTGATTCGACGCAACCAAAACTGAACAATTGAAAACTGATTGTTTTGAATATCCTCAATCAATATTTTTGTAATGAGATACCCTGATATCACAAAAAATACATCAACCCCCATATATCCACCTTGCATCATGCCATAATCTAAGTGGAACAAAATAACAGGAATAACCGCCAATGTACGTAATCCATCTATCTCCGCTCTATATTTAATCATTACATTTGAATCATTTTTGTGGGTTTATGAATAATACTCGCTCAAAGCAGTGTTTGTCAAAAATATCATGAATGTTGGTAAAAAAACAACAAATATATCATTTTACTGATAGCCTTAATGATATCAATAGGATAGTTTAAGCTCATTTTGATTCTGCAAAGGTCGTAAAAAATGATAAAAAATAGATAGAATTATATTTTTTTTTGTGTACCCGCCCTATGGTAATATCAATTAAATTGGTTATGAATTTGTATTGGAAGAAGAGTTTAAGCATGATTTTTGGATAAAATGCACAATCTCGAAGCAGAATGTTTATATTTTTGTGTATTTTAGATAAATAACGTTATTTTGCATTTTTATGCTTAAATGACCTTCCTCTTGAAATTCGCCGATAAATACTCTTTTGCTCTTATTTCGTCAATTTTTTTGACAATCATTCCACTTATTTTCAGCTCTGTACTTTCTATTGGAATTATTGCGAACGAAGCCCTCATTTCTGATTTTTCGTGGAAAGAATGGGCCATCATTACGGTTGTCAGTTGTATTACATCAACTTTCGCCTTTACTCCCCCAACTTTATTGGCTCTTATTTTTGGGTATTTCATTGGTTGGCATGCCTTATTTCCTGTATTTTTGATGAATATGGTTGCGATTATCTTGGTAAATATTATTACCAAAAAAATCGATGCGGACAGATTTCGTAATCATTTATCGGAAAATCCCAAAGTAAACCGAATCCTGAAAAATATTAGCAAAGACGAGCTTCAATTTATCTTTTTCGCCAAATTATCACCAGTTTTGCCATTTGCCTTGACCAATTTTGTGTTTGCTCTTTCAGGGGCAAAGCTAAAAAATATTTTATTGGGTGGCTTTTTGGGAATGATTCCAAGAACTTTAGTAGCCGTTTGGACAGGTTCGCAAGCAAAAGAAATAAAATTGCTATTAGAGAATCCAAATGAAGGGAATTTACAAAAGATTTTGATAATTTTACTGATAGTTTTTTCGGTCGGAGGGATTCTTTATTACCTCATTCCAAAAACTGATAATAAATAATTTGTTTTACCCTAAGCCTTTAATCCTTTGAAAATAGTTTTTCTTGATGCTTTTACGCTCAGCCCCCAAAATGATTTGGATTTGTCGCCTTTACATGCCTTGGGTGATGTAACACTTTTTGACAGAACTCCCCCCGAATTAGTGGTGGCTCGTGCCAAAGAGGCGGATATTATCTTGACCAATAAATGCCCATTATCTGCCGAAACATTGCAACAATTGCCCAAGTTAAAGTATATAGGCGTAACGGCAACTGGCTATAATATCGTGGATATTTTGGCAGCTCATCAGCACGGAATCATGGTTACAAACGTGCGAGGATATGGCTCAGCATCGGTTGCACAATCGGTATTTTCGCTCATATTGAGCTTTACGAACCGTGTGGCGGCACATGCCGAAAATATCGAAAAAACTTGGCCAAATTCTCCCGATTGGTGTTTTTATCATTCACCATTTATCGAATTAGAAGGAAAAACAATCGGAATCATTGGATTGGGGGACATCGGAAAAAAAGTTGCTCAAATTGCCTTGGGCTTTGGTATGGAAGTATTGGCTACTAAACGAAATAAAAACGAAGGACTTATCCCCAATGTGCGTGTGGTTGATTGGGAAGAAGCTTTTGCCCAAAGTGATTTTATATCTTTACATTGTCCATTAACCACTGAAAATAAGGATTTTATAAACAAAAACACGCTATCTTTCATGAAGCCAAGTGCTTTCCTCATCAATACATCGAGGGGGGGATTGATTAACGAAGCGGACTTAGCAGAAGCTTTGCATCAAAATAAAATAGCTGGAGCTGGATTGGACGTATTATCTTCAGAGCCACCATTGGCGAGTAATCCATTGCTGACCGCCCCGAATTGCCTCATTACGCCACACATCGCTTGGGCAGGTATCAAGGCTCGTAGGTTATTGCTGGAAGGAGCTATCAATAATATTCTGGCGTTTCAAGAAGGTAAATCCCCTAAAGGGTTGATTCAAAATTGAGGATAACTATTCATTTATTTAAGGATTTTTAACATCCATTTTGGCATATTTTAGATTAGTTTTGTAAAAAATCATCAACAAGCGTATTTTACTCATCATTTATGAACAAATTTTTACTGAGTGTATGGCTATGCCTACACTTTTCTTCTCTTATTGCACAAGAAAATAGCAACAGCCAAACAAAGGAGGAAAAGTACTCAATCCGAATAAAAAAAACAAAAACACCAATCAAATTAGATGGTTTACTTGAAGAAGATTCATGGAAAAATGCAGATATTGCCAAAGATTTCTTTCTAAACAGACCTTATGATTCGACTTTTGCCACGCTTCAGACAGAAGTTAGAATTTTATTTGACGATAATTTTATTTATGTGGCAGCCGTTTGTTATCAACCTCGTAACCAATATGCTGTGGCAAGCTTAAAACGAGATTTTGAGGGAGGAACGAGTGATGTTTTTACGGTAAACTTTGATACTTTCCAAGATAAGTTAAACGCCTTTCAATTTGCAGTGAATCCTTATGGAGTACAACGGGAAGGATTAATTTTCAATGGACAAGAATCTTCCAATTATTGGGACAATAAGTGGTACACCCAAGTGAAAAATTATGATGACCGCTGGGTAGTAGAAATGGCGATTCCCTTCAGGACGCTTCGCTACAAAATAAAAGAAGGAGTAAATTCTTGGCGAACAAACTTTGGTAGAAATGTATTGAAAATGAATGAAGTATCAACGTGGAGTCCCGTTCCGAGAAATTTTAGACCATCGAATTTAGCTTTTGCCGGAACCCTCATTTGGGATGAACAACCGCCAAAACCTGGAGCAAATGTCTCGATAATTCCTTTCTTATCTGTGGCGACAGAGAAAGATTATCCAAGAAATTCGGATAATTTGCAGGCTCTACCCGAAACATCTAATTTTCCCAAAGGTATCGGAATGGATGCGAAAATCGCTGTCACTCCATCTTTAAATTTAGATTTGACTATCAATCCAGATTTCTCTCAAGTAGAAGTAGATAAGCAGGTGACAAATTTGAGTCGTTTCGAGCTGTTTTTTCCAGAAAGAAGGCAGTTTTTTTTAGAAAATAACGACTTATTTGGCAATTTTGGATTTCCAGATAGCCGACCTTTCTTCTCACGAAGAATAGGAATCACTAGAAATCCATTGACAGGCGTAACCCAAAAAGTGCCGATTCTTGCTGGAGCGAGATTGAGTGGTAAATTGAATGAAGATTGGAGAATAGGCCTGATGAATATGCAAACCCGTAGAGTGAATTTTGGAGATAATCAATTTTTGCCAGCTGCCAATTATTCTGTTGGAGTTGTGCAGCGAAAGGTCCTTCAACGCTCAACTATTGGGGGTATTTTTGTGAATAAAGAAAATGATTTCAGCAATTTATCGGCTTCACAAACGGAGTCTTACCGAAAATTCAATCGGGTCGCTGGAGTAGAGTTTAATTATTATTCTAAAAATTCTCGTTTTGAGTCAGAAAGTTATTTGCACAAATCGTTTTCTCCGACGAATAGTCAAGATGCTACGAGTATTGCCCACTATATGGGGTATCATCATCCGAATATTGACCTAAATCTCGGGGTGCAACGCATCGGCGAAAACTTCAATGCAGATGTAGGTTTTATTCCGAGAAAGGGCGTATGGCAAGTTTATCGTCCGGCAACAATCATTCTGAATCCCAAATCCAAAAATATTGCTAAGAAAATCAACGCCTACGGAATCGGCACAGAAGGGAAAGATGTGTTTGATTTGAAGGGTAATAGATTGGATAGCGAAACAAATTTATTCCTTTTTGCCAGCAACTCGGCAGGTTCAGAGGCTTTTATTGCTTATGGGCTTAGTTTCACTCATTTGTTTTATGAATTTGACCCAACCAATGCAAGTAATAATCCCAACCCCGATAATTATGTAAACGTGAAGCCACTACCCATTGGGGATTACCGTTCTAAATTTCTTACATTAGGCTACACCAGTAGTAGAAGAAACAATGTGAACGGAGCGTTTCAATATACCCAAGGGCAATATTTCAATGGAAATGCCAATTTTATAACAGGTAGTATTGGGTATAGGTATCAGCCTTATGGAGTATTTTCGTTGGATTGTAATTATTCTAAAATTGATTTACCTCAGCCTTATAATAGTGTTAAATATTGGTTGTTGAGTCCGAGAGCGGAGTTGTCTTTTTCGAAAAGTGTATTTTTTAGTACCTTTTTTCAGTACAATACTCAGACCAATAATACGAATATCAACTCTCGTTTGCAGTGGAGATTTAAGCCAGTATCCGATATATTTTTGGTTTATACTGACAATTATTTTGCCGAAAGCATTCCAAATTATTCGATTAATGCCTGGATGCCAAAAAATAGGACGTTAATTCTCAAAATGACCTATTGGCTAAATGTTTAATAAAAAAAAGAGGCAGTTCAAAAAACTGCCTCTTTTTTTAACCGACTTTTTTAGCAGGATTTCCAAAGACAGTTGTTCCTTCGTCAATATTTTCAATCACGACAGAGCCAGCACCTATTCTTGCATTTTTGCCTATTTTTACACCAGAAACAATGATTGCCCCCGAACCTATGAATACCCCTTCTTCAACGTTTACCTCGCTGTTGATGATAGCACCCGCCCCAATTTGTACAAAATCACCTATCACAGCATTGACATCAACAATGGCTGAGGCATGAATGATGCAGTGATTCCCAACTGTAGCATGAGGATTGATGACCGCTCTTGCCGCAACAAGATTTCCATGACCAATAAAAGCTTCCGCAGAGACTACCGCCGTATTATGTACAGCATTGACAGGCATGACTTTGCGACGATTGACAAGCATTTCGATGATTTTCTTCTTTTCACGAATATTCTCCAAAGCAACAAATGCTTCGGTTTTTTGTCCGATTAATTTCAAAAAGCCATCATCATCGGTATCTCCCAAAATCAAAACATCACCTATTTCTTGATTATGTAATGCTTTATCATCATCCAAAAGACCATACACCACGATATTATTTCTATTAAAAATATCTAAAGCGATTTTACCTAAATTGCCTGCACCAAAAATCAAAACAGGGTTTTCCATTGCTTTTGTTTATGTTTGTTGAAAATGACTACTTTGTGTTAGAAATATCTAATTTTATTTTGCAAAGATAAGAAAAATCAATCAGCAATATCCAACCAAAAATACCGAGCAGCGTATTAATCGTTTTTTTGGTCGAATTTTTTCATAAAAACATCTCCAAAAAATACTTAAAAGAGCTGCTGCATTGATTTTATACATACGAAATGACTATATTTGTTTTTTTCAATCACCTTCATCATTAGTATTATGAGAATAAACGAATTTATTAATGACAAAAAATTGTTTTATCAAGTAATTTTGTCAGCCATTCTTTTCTTTCAAATGAATTTGTTGAGCCATGCCCAACAGAATAATCAGTACAATGCCAATACCAGATTTGAGCAGTTGGGGGCAGAATTACCAACTCCAAATACCTATCGAACCGCTTCCGGAGCTCCTGGAAAAGATTATTGGCAACAAAAAGCCGACTACGATATTAAAGTCGAATTGGATGATGCCAATCAAAAAATTATTGGTACGGAGGTAATTACTTACACCAATAAATCGCCAGACGAATTGCGTTATTTGTGGCTTCAATTAGACCAAAACCTTTTTGAAAAAAACTCTATCAATGCCCTCACTAAAACGGGAGGAGTGGAGCAACAAGGAATGTCGTTTAATGCCATTCAGAATATCAATGCTCCGTCGTCGGTGTTTGGCGGAATTTCAGGCGATAAAGAATATGGGTATAAAATTACGGCAGTGAAAGATGCCAAATCGGGTCTTGATTTGAAATATACCATCAACAATACCATGATGCGAGTAGAAATTCCGAGTGTATTGAAACCTAATGCCTCTTATTCATTCAGAATTGATTGGAGCTATAATATTACCAATTATTATGGACGTTCAGGAATGGAATATTTCCCGAAAGATGGAAATTATAATTATTTTATTGCTCATTGGTTTCCAAGAATGGCAGTATATGATGACGTAAATGGATGGCAACATAAACAATTTTTAGGGCAAGGAGAATTTACGCTTCCGTTTGGAGACTATAAAGTTGAAATTACCGTTCCGAACGACCACGTAGTAGGAGCAACGGGCGAATGTCAAAACTATGAAAAAGTCCTAACTCCAACGCAATTGAAGCGTTTGCAACAAGCCTCAAACTCTAAAACCCCTATCGTGATTGTGACACAAGAGGAGGCAATCGCAGCTGAGAAAAGCAAACCAAGCGGTAAAAAAACATGGATTTATAAGGCAACTAATGTAAGAGACTTTGCTTTTACTTCTTCTCGTAAGTTTATTTGGGATGCCATGCAGACAGATGTTTATAACAATGGTCGTAAAATTTGGTCGATGTCTTTCTATTCAAAAGAAGGAAACCCTCTTTGGGGGCAATATTCTACTCGAACCGTAGAACATACCCTAAGAAGCTACGGAAATCGTACGGTTCAGTATCCTTATCCAGTAGCAATTTCGTGTCATGCTACTGCAGGAGGCGGAATGGAGTATCCTATGATTTCGTTTAATGGAGGAAGACCTGAGCCAGATGGAACTTATTCAGAAGCTGTTAAGGCGGGAATGATTGGCGTCATTATCCACGAAGTAGGACATAACTTCTTCCCGATGATTGTGAATACAGACGAACGTCAATGGTCTTGGATGGATGAAGGATTGAATACATTTTGTCAGTATTTAGCAGAGCAGGAGTGGGATAGAAATTTCCCTTCACGTAGAGGAGAGCCTCAAAATATTGTGCCATACATGAAAACAGAAAAAACTCAGCAAGTGCCTATCATGTCGAGTTCGGATAATATCATGGCTTTTGGACCGAATGCTTATGCAAAACCTGCTACCGGATTAAATATTTTACGAGAAACAATTATGGGAAGAGAGCTTTTCGATTATGCTTTCAAAGAGTACGCACGTCGATGGGCTTTCAAATCGCCTACTCCGGCAGACTTTTTCCGTACAATGGAAGATGCTTCGGGAGTAGATTTGGATTGGTTCTGGAAAGGATGGTTCTATGGCGTAGAACCAGTTGACCAAGATTTAGCAGAAGTTGAATGGTATTCGCCTGATAATCAAGACCCTATTGCTAAAAAGGCTGCAGAAAAAGCAGATACAGAAGCAAAAAAACAAACGTTGAGTAACATCAGAAATCAAACGGATATTAAACAAACGGTCGTAGAAGCAGATTCAACCATGAGAGATTTCTATAATTCTTATGACCGTTTTGCCGTATCGGCATCTGACAAACAAAAGTCTGAACAATACAAAGCAGGATTGACTGAAGAAGAGCGTAATTTATTAGAGTCAAATATGAATTACTACGTCATTAAGGTCAAAAATAAGGGAGGTCTTCCTATGCCTGTCATTGTCAAGATGGAATTTGAGGACGGAACAGATGAAATCGTTCGTATTCCTGCTGAAATATGGAGATTGAATGATAAAGAAGTCAGAAAAACGATTCCTACTAAAAAGAAAGTGAAAAAGTTTACCTTAGACCCTTTCTATGAAATTGCCGACATCGATGCAGATAATAATTCGTTCCCACGTGAGCCAGAAAAGCCAACCAAGTTTCAAGTATTCAAACAAGGTTCTTACAGACCTCAAGGTTTGAATCCTATGCAACAGGCTAAGCAAAATCAGCCGGCTGGAATCCAAAATAGTGGACGAAACTGATAATAATTTTGTATAAATAAAAAAACGACTGCCGAAAAGCAGTCGTTTTTTTATTATATCATTGAATTTTTCGCTTTCAAAAAAAGCGAAAACCATTGTCCGAGATAAAATTAGGCAATAACCATGTTGTGATAAATATTCTGAACATCGTCGTCGTCTTCTAATTTTTCGATAAGCTTATCGACATCTGCCGCTTGCTCTTCCGTCAAGGTTTTGGTATCTGTTGGAATTCTTTCAAAATCTGCATGAAGGAGTTCAAATCCCTTTTCTTCAAAATATTTTTGCAAAGTCCCAAAAGCTGTAAATTCACCATAAATATTGATTTGATTCGTTTCTTCGTCTAAGAAAACCTCCTCCGCACCAAAATCTATTAATTCCAATTCCAATTCTTCTACATCAACTTTGCCGTCGTTAGCAATTTTGAATACAGATTTTCTGTCGAAGATGAAGTCCAACATACCAGAAGTTCCTAAGCTACCGCCACATTTTGAGAAATAACTTCTGATATTCGCAACCGAACGGTTGGTATTGTCAGTGGTACATTCTACCAATATAGCAATGCCGTGCTGAGCATATCCCTCATATACCATCTC
>CAYUFZ010000040.1:9454-17350 GCA_964444025.1 uncultured Emticicia sp. | reverse complement strand
TGAACATCGATAATTGAGCGATTTCCAACACTTATAGATTGTGTAGCGAATCCGATAAAGCTAAAATTTAAGGTTGCATTGCTAGGAGCAGCTATTTTATATACCCCATTAGCGTCTGTCGCAACACCTTTTGATGAACCTTTGATAGTGACACTCACACCCGGAAGTGGGGCACCGTCTTCCGAAGAAGTGACTTTTCCAGAGACGGTTTTCTCTTGGGCAAATACGATTGTTGCCCACGCCAACATGATGCCGGCTAGTAGAAGTTTCCTCATACTTTTTTTAGTTTTTAGTTATTTAGTTTATTAATGCAATTTTAATTTGCAGGGTTAAAGCTAATATTAAAAATCTTTAATTTCAATTAAAATGGATGAAAATTAAATATTGGCTAACAAAAAGACGAATTTTGTCGATTTTATGGGTAAAAAAACACTGTCAAAGTTATACCCTTAGGAGGAATGTTGGTGTAGATAAGAGAGTTTTAATATTTGTTTTGTACAATTTTTTGTGGGAAATAAATATATACGTATTGTATGGAGAATTATTAATTTTCTAGCTAAAAATTTGTAAGTAATCTGCTAACATTTTCTAAGTTTTATCCGAAAATGTTAGCAGAAGAGCTTACAAAATAGGATTATTAATCAACATCCCAGAATAATCTAGTACTAAATACATCAATAGTGCCTTGAGCAGCTACATTAGTAGCGTTCGAACCAGATTCTGTATTTGGATAATAGAATCTTAAAGGACGTTTGTTATCTACTACCTGAACACTTTGTGGTGTATTTGGTATATTGGTACGTCTATATTCTGTCCAAGCCTCTAAGCCGTTAAAATTACAAAGGGCAATCCATTTTTGAGTTGCAATGGCAGCTAATTTGTCTGTTGATGCTTCCCAATCATAGTTATTGATGCCACTTCCTACAAAGTTTGCAGCATTTGCGGCACCTGCACCAAAAGTTCTAAAAGATTCGGCTAAGCCCGCTTCGAAATATCCCTTGGCAGTTCCAGGGAAATTAATATCGCTGTAACGATATTTTGCTTCTGCCAATAATAATTGTGCTTCAGCAGCCGTAAATACTATGAAAGGTCTGTTATATTCTCCTTTTACCAATAAACTTGGTCCTAAAGCAGAACATGAAGCTGGTAAAAATCCTGAACTTTTGCCAAAAGGAACTCCTGTATAATTGGCAGCAATTTCTTTGTTGTTGCTTGTTCCAGGAACCGCACCGTTTTCACCACCATTGGCATATCCGATTTTTTTCAAACGTAGCGTATCATTAGATGCTTTTAAGCTATTTACCAAAAACTCAGTAAGTCTAGGGTAATTGTTCAAAGCTCTTTTTGCTCCGTTTGCATCGTATCCCCAACGATCGTAAATTGGATTTAATTTACCTGCTGTTGCCAAATAAAAACTACTTCCTCCGACACCTACATCTTCGGTTGTTAAGACTCCTGTGGCATCTGCTGCAATTTTATTTAACTCTGTTTTTATATAAGAATCTCTTCCAGATACTCTTGCTTGACGCATTAAAATTCTTAGTTTAAGAGAATTAGCAAACTTAATCCATTTACTAGTATTTCCTTTAAACATGATATCGGAGCTGTTGAATGCACTAGCGAAAGTATTTGCTTTCAAATCTGCAATTGCTTCATCTAATGTTTTGATTAAATCTTCGTAAACAGCCTTTTGGTCATCAAATTTTGGAGCAAGAGAGCCAACACCTTTCAAAGCATCAGAGTATGGCACATTTCCATACATATCTACCAATTGTTGAAACAGCAAAGCCTTCATTACTTTGGCAGGGCCTTTCAAGAATTTTTGGTTGTTTGCATCTGCATTGTCAATGACAAATTGAAAATCATTTAAATTATCGTAGTATGAATCCCAATAATTGAAATCTCCATTTGTATAGTTATATGCAAAAATCGTTGTTGATAAAATATATCCGTTCGATTGTGACCATTGACCAGACCAGTAAGACCCAGTTTCGTTGGCATTCAACATATTTACAGTTGATGTATTCAAGGCATTAGTGAATACATAGTTCGGCAATGCCGTAGGCAAAGTATTAGGATTTGTATTGATGTCTAGAAATTTCTCGTTACAAGAACTCCCCACCATTGCTACAAATGCTAAAATTATTAAAGATTTTATTTTCATCTGAGTTCAAGTTTAGCTGATTAAAACGAAATATTAATGTTAACTCCGTATTGGCGAACCGGTGGTGTTTGACTGGTATTGTTGATACCAATACCAGTTGCCGATGTTGAGCTGGTAATTCCATAGCTGCCAGGAGCCGGATTTCCCTGATAACTAAATTCAGGATCCGTATAGTAATTTTTCTTATCAACAATTGTCAATAAATTTCTTCCATAGAGAGAGATACTCGCTGCAGAGAATACTTTACTTTTTTCAATTAAGTTTTTAGGTAAGTTATAAGCCAAATTGATATCTCTCAACTTGATAAACCAAGCACTATTGACGAAGTTTTCCGAAATTAGTCGATAGTTATTTACCCAAAGAGCATATTCTGGTTCACGTACCTGAACGGTTGTATTTGGTGTGACAGTTTTGCCATCGGCGTTCAAAGTCGCAGAATTTGGGAATATCTGAGGGGCTCTGTTTTCTGTCCATGCACCTGCACCAGTAAAAGTCATTTGGCGACCTAAGTCACTAAACATAACGTTTCCGCCACGGTATTCAAAATTAAAGTTGAAACCAAAGTTCCCAAAAGCAATTTTAGACCCCATCCCTACAATATGGCGAGGCAATGTTCCTCCTCTTTTTGAAAGGGTTGTTTCTCTAAGTGGATATCCAGTCGTTGGATTGACTAATACATAACCTGAGCCATCAGGAGCATATTTATATCCGTCAGTTTTTAACATAGGGAATCTTTCTCCTTTAATAACGTTTGTATTAGCGTATGCAAAACCTCCGTATTGGAATTCATTAATTCCGGGATATAATTCAACAACTTTATTGTCGTTATACGAATATCTTAGGCTGAAGTCCCAATTTAATTTTTCTTGTCTTAAAATTAAAAACTTCAAGTCTGCTTCATATCCCCAGTTTTTAGTTTCACCAATGTTAATCAACAAGTTATTGAAACCAGTAGTATTCGGGATTTTTGCAGTTACTACCTGTCCTTTTGAGTTTTGTGTATATGCCGTTACATCTAAGTTTATTCTGTCTTTGAACAACTGGAATTCACCACCAATTTCGTATGAATGAACAATTTCAGGTTTCAAATTTGCATCTGGAAGTGTATTTCCGACAGACAAACCTACTGTATTGCCATAAGGGAAGTTTGCTCCATTATTATACGTTAAATCTAGCCCATAAAGAGGCAAGTTGTCATTAGCATTTTTGTTTAAACTTGCTCTGATTTTAGCAAAACTCAAAACACTTCCTTTCAATGAAGGGAAGGCATCTGTTGCAATAAACGACAACGCTGCACCATAATAAGGGTATGACCAAGAGCTTCTAGCACGAGATGGTTTGTAGAAACGTGAGGTAGCGTCGTAGCGGAATGTTCCATTGAAAATTAACCAATTTTTGTAATTGGTAGTCAAATCGGCGTAATATCCATATTTACGCTCCAATGTATTGGCTTCACCACCTGTTAATTCTCCTTGTCTGTTGGATACATTGTAAATTTCTGGCACAACAATAGAACTAGAACCAACTGCTATTCCTTTTGTATATCTTTGGTAGATACTATTTCCTAAGATTAATCTATTAGAAAGAGGACCTAAATCTTTGGTTAATTGTACTTGGAATTCATTATTGATTACATTTTCTGTATTTGAGTAATCCGTAACAGAGCCAAGGATATCACTAATCGCACGATATACTCCATCATAGTCATCTTCATGAGTGAATGGTTCTGGAATATAAGCACTATTTTTTGCCCAGTCAGAATATAAGAATTTTCCAGTTGTATTTTTTCCAGTTCTTGAGTTATTCATCACCCCCAAGCGGTTAGTAAATTGTAACCAATCAAATGCTTTGTACACCAAGCTTAAGTTTCCTGAAATATTTGCATCTTTATAGTTCATTCGGTTATTATCTGCTACGAAATAGGGATTATTGTAGTAGTCATTGTAGTAACCATTTGGATTAGCAAATTCATTATTTCTCCAATCCCTTAACGTATTCAATGGAAGGTTAGCCGGCTGGTTCAATACTTCATTATAAAAGTCTGCTGAAGTTCTGTCGTATGCAGCTTGTGTATAGCTACCTGAGAATGAAGAGGTTAATTTTTTGTACTCTTTTGTTGCAGACATTCTCACACCAGTTCTTTCACTTTTATCGTGAGGTACAATCCCTTTAATTTTCTGATTTTCTACCGATAAATAGTAAGAGCTAGTTTCATCTCCTCCCTGAAAACCAACTTGATTATTCATTGAGATTCCAGTGTCAAAAGTTTTTCTTCTGATATTGTCAATGGCAGAATAGGGTACTACTAGTTTATTTCCGCTTTCAGTGACACGTCCTAAAAGTCTCATAGAACCATCAAAGGCATCTCCATATTGTTGGTTTTCGTAAGGTCTCCAGTTTTCTTTCATTCTGACTAAATAGTCTGAACTATAGTTTGGAGAGCCATATACTTCTGGATAATATTGAGAGCCTGAACCATATTTATCTTGGAATTTTGGCAAGAAGCTGATTTGCTCGAAGTTAGTGCTATTCGAGTAAGAAACTTTTAATTTTCCTTTAGCTCCTTTTTTAGTAGTAATTACCAACGCTCCGTTAATACCTGCCGACCCATAAAGAGTAGCGGCTTGTCCGCCTTTTAGGATTGAAACGCTTTCGATATCATTAGGATTGATTAACGATAAAACGGTTGATGTCGTTTGCATTCCGTCGAGTACAATCAAAGCCTCGTTATTTCCTGTCAAGGATCTAAATCCACGAAGGACAACCTTAACAGCTGGATCTACGCTATTATTTACGTTGTAAACCGCTAGACCTGTTACTTTACCAGATAATGCTTGTGCTAATTGCGGAGAGCGTCCGACAGTTACGTCTTCAGTATTTACTTTTGAATACGAATAACCGATTTCACGAACGTTTTTACGGATACCTTGAGCAGTTACAACTACTTCATTAAATGCTTTGGTATCTGATTTAAGTTGTACGTCGATTATAGCTCTGTTGTTTACAGCTATAGACTCGGTACTGAAACCGATGAAACTAAAATTTAAAGTAGCATTGGCAGCTACTGCAATTTTATAAACCCCGTTAGCATCGGTTGAAACACCTTTCGTGCTTCCTTTGATTGTAACACTCACACCCGGGAGTGGAGAACCGTCTTCTGAAGAAGTAACTTTTCCTGATACGGTCTTTTCTTGGGCAAATGTAATGACTGCAAAAAGCATCATCAAGCCCGCTAGTAGAAATTTCCTCATACTTTCCTGAATTTTTTTAGTTTTAGTTTATTAATGCAAATTCTTTGCAAACATAAATCTAATATTAATAAAGTATAATATCAATAGCTTAAGATAAAGTACTCTAAACAATGGATAAAATGTTACTTTTTTTAGATAAAATGCCTTTTTATTATATATATATTGTTGTTTTTTAATGAAATTTTAATCTATCTAATTTTCAGGATTTATTGAATAAATACAATTTACAATTACGATAATATTTGTTAAAATGTATTGTCCGAATGACTTATTTTTTGTAAAGTATTCTATTTTCTCTATTTTTGATATACTTGCATAATATTCAACCAATTCTTATTATAATAATGAAAATAAAATGGCTTCTTTTTTCTGTTTGTCTGGGTGTAATGGCTCTCTTTGTTTTGGCTTTTAAAATACCGAAGCCTCCTAAAAGGCCAAATATTGTCTTTATCATGTCGGATGACCATGCTTATCAAGCAATATCTGCCTACGATAACAGACTTTTGCAAACGCCCAACATTGATAGAATTGCTAATGGGGGCATGCTTTTTACCAATGCTTGTGTTACTAATTCGATTTGTGCTCCATCTAGGGCTGTTATTCTGACAGGAAAGCATTCGCATATCAATGGAAAAATAGACAATTATTTCCCTTTTGATACAACGAATGTTACTTTTCCTCAAATTTTGCAACAAAATGGGTATCAAACAGCTATGTTTGGAAAGCTTCATTTTGGAAATAATCCCAAAGGATTTGATGAATTTAAAATCTTACCCGACCAAGGAAATTATTATAACCCTGATTTTATTACTAAAAAAGAAGGAAATGTCAAGCTGACTGGTTATGTGACGGATTTGATTACAGACATGACTCTGAATTGGTTAAAAAATGAACGAGAAGAGGATAAACCATTCTTTTTGGCATATTTGCACAAAGCTCCGCACCGGGAGTGGCTACCAGCAGAAAGACACTACAAAGAGTTTATCCATAAATCTTTTCCCGAACCGACTACTTTATTCGATAATTATGAAGGTCGTGGAAGAGCTGCCAAAGAACAAGAAATGAATCTTCTGACACACATGAATTGGGCGGGGGATTCTAAAATATTTCCTGAAAATATGGATAAATTAGGCATCAAAGAATCTCATCTGTACGACAAACGTTTGTATAATGCCACTGTCGGAAGAATGAACCCTGCACAGCGGAAGGTTTGGGACGAAACGTATGGAAAAATGAACGAAGAGTTTATTAAAAATTACCCTAATATGAGTCAGAAAGACCAAATGAAATGGCGTTATCAGCGATACATGCAAGATTATTTGGGATGTATTGCTTCAGTAGATGAGGGAGTTGGAAAGGTATTGGACTTTTTGAAAGAAAACGGATTAGAAGAAAATACAATCGTTGTTTATACTTCCGACCAAGGATTTTATTTGGGAGAACATGGCTGGTTTGATAAAAGATTTATCTTCGATGAATCCTTCAAAACACCTTTATTGGTTAAATGGCCTGCTGTTATTAAGCCAGGGTCTAAAAATTCTCAGATGGTACAGAACCTAGATTATGCTCAAACTTTTCTTGAGGCTGCCGGAATAAAACCCCCTTCGGATATGCAGGGAGAAAGTCTGATGCCAATATTTAAAGGAGCGGGCAAAGGATTTAGAGATGCCGCTTATTATCATTATTATGAGTATCCGAGTGTTCACATGGTGAAACGTCACTACGGTATCGTTACGGAAAAGTATAAATTGATTCACTTTTATTATGATATTGATGAATGGGAGTTGTATGATAGAACAAATGATAAAAATGAAATGAAAAATGTATATAATGACCCTAAATACGCTTCGGTGAAAAAAGAATTGCATCAAAAATTAGATGAGCTTAGAAAAAAATACAAAGATTCGGAAGTTTTGGATAAAATGTATATCGAAAAATACAAGGAATTGGAAAAGAAAGGACTGATTTTTAGATAAATATCAAAGGCAAAAAACGAACGAATAAAGCCCATAAAAATTCATTATGGGCTTTATTCGTCATAATTATAAGGAATCTGCGTATTTTTTCAAATTCTCGACACCTACTGTCAGATGGGTTCTAAATACTTGCCATGTTTTGGCAACAGACTTAATATCACTTGTTTGGATTTCTTGCTCAATGGATTTAAGTTGAGCTTCCAAATTACTTAAGCCAACCATTCCTAAAGTTGGTTTGACTTTATGAAGGGCTTTCGCCAATGTGTCTTGGTTTTGGTTAAGAAATAATTGGTCAATTTCTATGAAATCTGGCACAATATCATCCATGAATGATTGTATCATTTCTCGAATGTAGGTTTCATCTCCTCCATATAGTTCATGAAGATGATTGGTATTGATTTCACTCATGTTAGCTGTCATAAATGTTGCATCTTTTACTTTTGTTTTGACGAAAGTTTGAATAGTGCTTAAGAGTACTTGAGGAGTAAAGGGTTTACTAATAAAA
>CAYUFZ010000040.1:4052-9418 GCA_964444025.1 uncultured Emticicia sp. | reverse complement strand
CTTGGATTGCTTTGCTTTTTTGGTCCAACATGGCAGAAGCGGTAAGGGCGATGATGGGTACATTTTTATTCGGATTTTGGGTATTTCTGATATTGATGGTTGCTTCATAGCCATCCATGTGGGGCATCTGAATATCCATCAATATGATGTCATAGAGGGATGAATTTGCTAGCTCAACGGCTTTTTTTCCATCTGGTGCAATTGTAAAGGATAGATTCCATTTGTTTAATAACTTACCTATATATTTTTGGTTCATGAGATTGTCTTCGGCAATCAAAATCCGACAACCTTCTATATTTTTCGGGGCATGCTGAATTTCGTGGTTGGGATTGGGCAGACTTTCTGTGGATACGCCTAAGGGTAACGTAAACGTAAAAATAGAGCCTTTGCCGAGTTGGCTTGAAACACTAATTTTTCCGCCACAAGTTTCCACCAATTGTTTCGTGATGGTTAGCCCTAAGCCTGTGCCTTTGTGTTTATGTCCCTCAGAATTGATTTGTTTGAATTTTTGAAAAATAACATCTAATTTTTCTTCTTCAATGCCACATCCTGTATCTTGTATTTTAAATTCTATCATGGCATTATTTTCTTGTTGGGACAATTGGCGAACCTCTATATTAATGCTACCACTTTCGGTGAATTTTTCAGCATTTCCTATCAAATTGAGTAAAATTTGATTCAATAAAAGAGGGTCGCCCAAATAAAGACCCTCAATTCGGGCATCGACCATGAGATTCAGCTCTATGGGTCTGTCGCCTATTTTAATTTGAAAAAGCCTTTGGGTACTTTTCAACAAACCCAATAAATCGAAAGGTTTACTGTCGGTTTCTATCTTTCCTGAGTCAATTTTAGCCATATCCAACAAATCTGAAATTAATCCTAACAAAAAATCTGCCGAGTTCTTAAGAATATCAAGATACTCGTATTGTTGTTTGTTCGGTCGTGTATCGAATAAAAGGTGTGTCATGCCTATAATGGCATTCAAAGGGGTGCGTATTTCATGGCTCATATTAGCCAGAAATTGTTTTTCTGCTTGGCTGGCTTCTTCTGCCAATTTTTTGGCTTTTTCGAGTTCTTCCTCCAGTTTTTTTCTTTCGGTAATGTCGTAATGAATTCCCATTGAGCCAATCAACTGCCCATTGTCATCAAAAATGGGGGCCCCGCTGATAATCACCCATGCAATCGAGCCATCTTTTCGAGCAAGTGGTATTTCATAAGAGCTGGCATTTCCTTTTTGTCGTTCGATGAGGTGTGTGTAGAAGGTGTCTTCTCCTTCTTTCAACATAAATAAATCAATCGCATTTTTTCCTTTGATTTCATTTTCATCATAACCCAACATTTTACAGAATCGGTCATTCGCTCGGATAATGATTTGGTCATTATTTACTTCCAATAGCCCCAAAGCCATGTTGGTCATGATACCTCTGTATTTTTCTTCACTTTTTCGAATAAGCTCCTGGGCATTGAATTGTGCCGTAATATCGGTATATTCCCAAAGATGCCCTCTATATTTACCCTCAACAAATATCGGAATATAGTCTCTTTGCAGAATTTTTCCGTCATTCATTTTCAACTTTTCTTTGACAAATACTTTTTTATTTTGGAGGATTTTTCTTGTATTTAATTCAAAGGTATCGGGTTTTTCGAAAAGGTGTTTGGTGGCACCAATGTCATTTGAGATGTGGGTGCCTATCAAATTTTCAGGCAACTCATCGATGTAAAACATATCACAATAGAGTTGGTTTACCAAAATAATTTGCCCATTTTCATCTTCTGCCAATACTCCTTTTTGCAAATTGGTGATTAGGGTCGAAAGCCTTTCTTGGGTGGCTCGGAGATTATCTTCTGCAATTTTTCTGTCATGAATATCCCGTGCGACGGCTATAAGCTCACATTCGCTTTCTCCAATATCTATCATTTTGACCGTCTGTCCAATCCATAGAATATCGCCGAATTTGTTGATTATTGGCAGTTCAATATAGGTAGATACAATTTTTTCTTGTATCATTGTTCTATAAAATTCCGATATTTTCTCATGAAAATCCGGATGGATAAACTCGTTGTAATGCTTGCCAATAACCTCTTTTTCAGAATACCCCAAACGAACCTCAACTACCGGATTGATATAGGTAAAAATTCCCTCAATATTTATTTTATAGATAATATCTTGGACAGACTCGATTAATTCTTGGTATTTTTGTTCAGATTCTTGATATTTCAAAATTTCTTTCCGAATCTGTACCGCTAAATCTTGGTTTAAGTTTACCAATTTTGTATTGGCTTCATACAACTCTAAGGCTTTGCTTTCCAGAATTTGTTCCGCTTGTTTTCTTGCTTGTCTTTCTCGATTTAGACTTCGCTCACGCATTTCGATTGTATTATTCATCAAGGCATTGACTTAATTTAATGGTGAATCTGACTAAACTTTTGTCTTCATTGATTAGAGTCATTTGAATGTCGCCCATTTCCGAAAAATATTCCATACATCCTTCAATTAGCCCAATGCCCAAATCTGCCATCTTTCTGCTGGAATGATAATCCATCACCAATCGCTCATTGCTTCGTTCGAGCATTTCAAAATGAGGAAGTTCTGCTTCAGGATATAATTTTTTGACTTCAACGTGGATGTGGCTTTCGATGGCAGCCAATAACTGAAAGCTGTTTTTATATTGGTCGATAATTTGATGGTAGCTCTTTGAAAAAGTGTGGAACAAATATTTTCCAAAGGTTCGTAACAATTCATTTATCGGTACTTTTGTTTGTATGCTCAATTGATTGATAAGGGCATACATTTCTTTGTGCTGATAGGTTCCTACCGATGTATATATTCCTCCGGAAGGTAAATCCGAATGGAGAATTAATTGGTCCACCATCTCCATACCATGTTGATGCTCGACCATTTCCAAAAATTCTGTGAAAATGATACCTTTCATACGTATATCAGCAAATTTTATGTTTTATTTGGGTAATTTGTTTGGTTTATTCTGAAAATTTTAAGCTTTTCTTTTCTTAACATCTATGTGGTCTATGTCTCCTAATAAAAATCCGAATGGACGTAGGGCTTCCACAGAATCAAAAATAACCTTGATAATTGCTGTCAATGGCAATGCCAATACCAAACCTCCGACTCCCCACAGATTTCCGAATATAATCAAAGCAATAATTGCTGCCATCGAATTGACGCTTACTTTGCCTCCAACAATATAAGGGGTGATAAAATTACCCTCCAAAAATTGCACGGTTCCGAATAAACCGCCCACTGCTACTGCATACCAACCCGAATCTTTGGTGACTAATGCAAAAATAATCGGTAAAATTGACCCTATCGCTATCCCGATATATGGCAACAATATCATAAAAGCTGCAAAAAATCCGAAAAATAGGGCATGGTCAATTCCTAAAATAAATAAGCCTAAGGAATTTAGAATACCCACCACCCCAATGACCATCAGTAAACCTACGACATAATTTATCACGACTTCTTTAATTTTTTTCAATACCACATCTACTCGATGGCTACTGACTGTCTTGAAGGCTTTGTAAAAAAAGACACGGATAAAATCTCGATACAATAACAACAAAAATACATACATTGGAATAATTGCCAAATTTCCCAATAAATTGGTCGTAACGGAAAGGGTATCGCCGATGAAAGAGCTATTATTTTTGATAAACTCGTTGATATATTGTTGGCTCTGAGCTTGTTGCTGGCTTCTGCTAATGTGGTAATTGCGGCGAATATAGGTTTGTAGCTTCTTTATCCATAGTTCGGCTTTCGCACCTAACTGAGGCAAAATTTCTTTTAAATCGCTTATTTGTTCGTAAATAAAATAAAAAAAAGCAGCTAGAAAAGACAAACTAATCAAAATAACCAACGTAATCGCCAACCATCTCGGAAATCGAAAGCTTTCTAATTTTTGAGTAACAGGTAATAATAATAAGGCAAAAATTCCTGAAAAGGTCAATGGAATCAGTAAATCACGCAACAAATACATTCCATAAATGATAATCACCACAGAAATTAAGATATAGGCTAATCGAGTATGGAATGGCTGTTGAATATTTTTCATTTGGCAAATACAATTTATTTTTTCGGATATGCTTCAAATTTATTAACTTGAACTGAATTTTCAAATCATAAATGAAATAAAATCGAATAAAACATGCTTCATCAGATATTTGTATTACTTTTTTCGTTGAAAGTCCTCTCTTGTTCTTGTCGGCATGAAATCAAAGAGGGAGATTTCCTTCAGGGGAAAAAAGAATTTTCAGTCCGTAAAATCGCTCGGCTACCAGCGGTTGTTAGCGAAAGTTCGGGTATAGTACCTGCTGAAATACCGGGTAATTTTTGGACCATCAACGATAGTGGGGGAGAGCCTGTTTTGTATCAAGTGTCGTTGAAGGGAGAATTGATTTCGGAAAAAAAAGTTGAAAACACTAAAAATATTGATTGGGAAGATTTGACCAAAGACAATCAAGGAAATTTGTTCATCGGAGATTTTGGAAACAACGCTCAGAATCGAAAAAATTTGGTCATTTATAAATTGTCAGGGAATAAGGTTGAAGCAATAAAATTTAAGTATAAAACCCAACAATTTAATCATGAAGAAAAACGTATATATGATTGCGAAGCTTTTTTTTGCTTACATGATAAATTATATCTTTTTTCAAAAGATTGGTCGAAAAAACATTTTACTTATTTATATGAATTGCCCGCAATTGCTGGTAGTTATGCGATAGAACCCAAGGCAAAAGCACACTTAAAAGCACAAATTACTGCAGCCGCTATTTCTCCCGATATTAGTGAATTTGCTCTTTTAGCCTATGGTAAAATATTTTTCTATGGCATTAAAGAGGGGGTAATCAACTTTGAGTCGCCGAAATATTGTATGAAATTGGCAAAAAAACAAGCGGAAGCTTTGACATACCTAGATGAGAATACTTTATTATTGACCAATGAACAAGGAGATATTTATCAATTAATGAAAAAAGGAGTCTCTAAATGAGACTCCCGATTAGAATTAAAACTCTTCTTCCAACTCTGCTTCTACCGCAAGAGCCTGTTTTTTATGTTCTATTCCATTTTTCTTACCTTTAAACTTTTTAATTTGAGTTTTTAATGCTTCCAAAGCAATATCCATCGCTTCTTCAAAAGTAGTTCCTTTTTCTTGGGCAAAAATCGTACTGCCAGGAACGGATAATTTAATTTCAATAAGTTTTCTGTGAATTTTGCTGCTTTCTCCTTTGTCTAATTTTAAATAGACTTCACCACTAATAAATTTGTCGTAGAATGTTTCTAATTTGTTTAATTTACTTTGAATAAACCCAACTAATTTCGGATCAACATCGAAATGAACGGCATGCAC
>CAYUFZ010000040.1:0-4042 GCA_964444025.1 uncultured Emticicia sp. | reverse complement strand
ACAAACCAATTTTAGCGTGAAAAATAATTAAATCTCTCGTTATGAATCCCTTAGACTTGTAGATAAATCTGCTGTAATCTGCGGAATGATTCTTAACGAAATCGTAAGTCTAACCTACGTAAAAAATTATAGATAAACAAATTTTTTTGCTATTTTTTTATCAAAAGGTATCATGCCACCATTTAATGTTTTAGCTCTGAAAAATATTCTTTGTCAAAGATACGGTAATATATTTGTGGGGGAACAACATCGAAATATGGTTGCATGTCATTGAATGTTGCTTTTTGGCTTTTGTGTAAGAGCATAGCATCTCTCTTAAATCGTCCGAATGAATGGATATCTGTGGCAATAGTCGGATTGGGAAGACCGTCTGATGGATTTTTAGGATAATTTTTCTGAAATCCACTTGAGATTTTTAATGCCAGGCGAATCATTGGTTTGGGTAAAGTGACTTGGTAAAATCGATTGACCGAGAAATGGTTTTTTCCGGTGTTTTCTAGGAAAACTTCTTTGGCATAGCGAGCAATCAATCGGTGGTCGAGATGTCCATACAAGCCTACTTTATCATCATAGCTCACTAAAACTGTGGGGCGAAATTGCTTTATTTTTTCTAAAATAATCTTTTTGATGGTGTCGCTGGGGATATTTTGTAATCCGCTGTCTGGAAAATCTAAAATATCTTGGGAATCAATGCCTAATAATTTGCCAACGGCACGAAGTTCGGAACTACGAATATTTCCTAATTTTTCTTTTTTATGCAAAGAATCATTGTCCGAGACAAGTCCACCCGAATCGCCAGCTTCTCCTTTCGTAAAAGTCAGCAAAGCCGTTGGAATTTGCTGCGAATCTAATAATTTTAAAGTCCCTGCACTCGTAATTTCATCATCTGGATGAGGAAAAATAAACATGACTCGTTGGTTTCCGAAATTTGGAGCTTCGGAGATACTATCGTCTTGTATCTGTTGGCGTAAAAGATAGCCTAAGCCAAGCGAAAATAATATAAGGCTTGAAAGAATAAGTAGTATTTTCTTTATCATTGATGGTTAAATTGACGAATGAAATTAGTTGTTTTTTTTTAATAATAATATTTTTTTAGAAAATATTTAGGAGAGATAAAATTTTAAAAATAATACATTAATGGCAAAATTATTATTTTTTTTGTTAAAATAATACCATATTTACCGTTAGATAATTTTTTTTGGAAATGATTGGTATCAAAACTACCTTTGTTAGAGCTATTAAAAATTGTTGGATTAGTAGCTAATTCGTTTTTTTAAATAATTTAATTAAATTTAGCGAAATTTTAAATCGTTGTATCATTCTCTTAAGTCAAAAATATGTGACTGAAAGGGCGAAGCTGTAAGGAGTGATTTATTGAAAGCAATCATCTGAATGAATAATTGAGCTGTTTGTATAATTTTGAAAATATTAAAAATACAAAAAGGATTCCTTGAGACGATTAATACACTCGTATATAGAATGAAGTTTAACATAAATATTAAGATAAATTTTACTAGATTTATCCTTGATGGGATAGATTTATTGAAACTATAAATCAAAAAAATTAACCAAAACTTACCCAAATGCCCTGGTTTATCATATATACTAAGTCTAGAAACGAAAAAAAAGTTGCAGATTTACTCCAAAAAAAAGGAGTAGAAGTATTTTGTCCGGTAGTTAAACGAGTTCGCCAATGGAGTGACAGGAAAAAAGTGATTGAAGAGCCATTATTCAAATCGTATTTATTTGTAAAAATGGAAGAAAAAAACCGTCCAAGCGTATTTGGTACACCTGGGATTGTCAATTTTGTATTTTGGCTAAATAAGCCAGCTATTTTGCACGATTATGAGGTTGAAAATATCAAATTGATGTTGAAAGAAGCCGACCATGAAACCTTTGAAATAGTCGAATTCTTGCCCAATGATTTGGTAATGATTCAATCAGGTGTATTTTTAGGACAAAAAGCAAGTGTAAGCAAAGCCAGCGGGAAAAATTTATACCTTACATTTGATACTTTACAGATACTTATGAAAGTAAATATTGAAGAGACTAAAATTGAAAAAATCTTTCCCGATGCCAATAAATAATCTCTAATTCTCCCCTAATTTTCAGGAATACTCGTCACAATAAAAAAGATACAGCGACCCAAGCCAACACTAGGTCGCTTTAAGTATTATGTGCTTTTAAGTCCCAATTAATATATTCTACACGTTCAATCAATGAAAAAAGAACCGAAACAGAGAAAAAATAAGAGAGAAGAGCCGTGGGATATTGACATAGATCAAACCATATTGTATTTGGGTATGAAGAATTACAGTATTAAATATTTTACAAATGGAAGCTTTAAAATATTTGCTTGTACCCTAAAAAGAATTGAAGAATTTTTTGCCTCAGATAAACGCTTTATCCGAATCAGTAAGTCATGTTTGATTAATTGCCAGTATTTAAAAAGAAAATCTTCTAATCGTATTATTATGATTGACAATAAAACCTATATAATATCTAGGAGAAGAGTCAAAGAAGTGGAGAGAAAATTGGAATTAATAAAGACTGAGACAAAAAAGGTATAAAAAATCAACTTTAAATTAAATTATATCATGATGAGGTCTATTTTTCTATTTTTGACACTTATAATTCATTGTAGAAGTGTTTTTTCTCAATCTAATGCAGGAGGAGTTGTAATTAATGAGTTTTTAGCTTCTAATGCTTCGATTGATATACCAGGTCATCCAATCCTAGACGACTGGATAGAGTTATATAATACATCAAACTCACTTATCGATTTGTCAGGGTATTATCTAACAGATGATCTTACAAAACCTAAAAAATTTCAGATTAACCCATCTCCAGGGTCATTAATAATTCCAGCAAAAGGTTTTGTAGTAATTGTATGTAGTAATAATCCCACCTTAGGCAATAATCATGTAACATTTAGCTTATCTGCGAGTGGGGAGTCTATTGGGTTGTTTGCTCCAGATGGAATAACAAAGATAGATTCATATACTTTTGGTTATCAAAGGGGTGACATTTCCATGGGAAGGAATCCTAATAATTTAAATGAATGGAGATATTTTACCAAAGTTACGATAGGAAGAGATAATCAGTTAACGGGTTCATATTCAGAGATATTACCTCCTCCAGTATTTTCAAAAAATAGTGGGTTTTATACAACAAACTTCAATCTTTCATTAAGTACCAATGTAGAAGGTGCAGAAATATATTATACTTTAGATGGCTCTGTTCCTAATCCTATGGATGTAACAGGGACAACAATGATGTATAAAAATATTTATCCAGAATTCCCAAGTAATTCCTTTGGAGAAATTCTAACTAAAATCTATAGAAGCTATAAGTACACCGAATCCATTCCGATAAATGATATTTCTTCAGTTGCTAATGATTTATCCAACATATCGTCAACGTACCATCAAAGACCTTATTATGTTCCTAATACACCAATTAGGAAAATGAATACAATACGAGCCATCGTTGTGAAGTCAGGGGCATTATCTAGTCAAGTTATTACAAAAAATTATTTTATTTGGCCAGATGGTAATCCATATTCGCTACCAATTGCGTCACTAACTATTTCACCAAGATCACTATATGATTATGGTGAAGGAATCTATACAGCTGGAGTAGAGTTTGATAATTGGCGAATAGAAAATCCTAATCAACAAGTTTCAACACAAATTAGAGCTAATTTTATGCAAAGAGGGGATGCTTCAGAGAGAGAGGCAAATATTGAATATTTTGCGAATGGAGTATCTAAATTTAATCAAATTGTTGGAGTAAGAATAAATGGTTCTGGATCAAGATTGTATCCTGTAAAATCCCTTAGACTGAAAGCTCGAAGTAATTATGGGAAATCATCGATGGATTATAAGGTATTTGATGATTTAAGTTATACATCTTATAAAGATTTAATTTTAAGAAATTCTGGTCAAGACCATAATAAAACAATGTTTAGAGATGGAGTTATCCATGACATTTGTAAAGGTTTGAATTTTTCAATCATGAATTATAGACCGTCTTTTTTATT
>CAYUFZ010000039.1:3847-17438 GCA_964444025.1 uncultured Emticicia sp. | reverse complement strand
ATTGGTCATGCTGGAACATTGATTTCTGCTGTATTATTGTTATTCCGTCAAAAATGGAGAACTTCAATTAATAGAGCAGCAGAGGCAATGACTATCTTTGCCGTTATTTGTGCCGCTTCATTTATTGTCATGCACATGGGGCGTCCGTGGTTAGCATATTTCGCACTTCCTTTACCTAATACATTTGGTTCTCTTTGGGTAAACTTCAACTCACCATTGGTTTGGGACGTATTTGCGATTTCTACTTATTTTTCAGTTTCTTGCTTATTTTGGTATATTGGTTTAATTCCTGATTTAGCGACTATTCGTGACAGAGCTACTGGTGTACGTAAAAAGGTATATGGAGCATTGGCAATCGGTTGGACTGGTGGAGCAAGAGCTTGGGCAAGATATGAAGACGTATCATTAATCTTGGCAGGTCTTTCTACGCCATTAGTACTTTCGGTACACACAATTGTATCATTTGACTTTGCAACTTCGGTGATTCCGGGATGGCATACAACCATTTTCCCTCCTTATTTCGTTGCTGGAGCGATTTTCTCTGGTTTCGCAATGGTACAAAATTTAATGCTTGTTACTCGTGTAGTATTCAAATTAGAAGATTATGTTACGTTAGAGCATATCTCATTAATGAATAAAATTATTACCTTAACAGGTTCTGTGGTAGGTATTGCTTATATTACTGAGTTTTTCATTGCTGCTTATTCAGGAGTAGAATATGAACAATATGCGTTCATTAATCGTGCAACTGGTCCGTTGTGGTGGTCATATTCAGCAATGATGGCCTGTAACGTAATCTCCCCACAGGCTTTCTGGTTCAAGAAAGTACGTGAAAATATTTTAGTTTCTTTCGTGATGGCAGTTATTGTAAATATCGGTATGTGGTTTGAGCGTTTCGTAATTATCGTAACATCGCTTCACAGAGATTATTTGCCGTCAAGTTGGACTTATTTTACTCCACGTTTGGGTGATATCTCTGATTATATATTCTCTTTTGGGTTTTTCTTTACTGCGTTCTTCTTATTTGCAAAATTTTTGCCTGTCATCAATATGGCAGAGGTGAAATCAGTCTTGAAATCATCTTCTGAGAGTTATCCAGGGAAAAAGAAATAACAGTATAATAAGGAATTTTAAACCATTCAGATAAAATGGCAGATAACAAATATTTAGTAGGTGTTTTTGATGATGGGGATGAACTTCTCCATGCAGTAGAAGACGCAAGGCATCAAGGTGTGAAAATTCATGAAGTGTACACACCATTTGCAGTTCACGGTTTAGATCGTGCAATGGGTTATAGTTTCCCTAGAATGGGGGTTGCAGCTTTTTCTTTTGGAATTACTGGTACAATTTGTGCGTTACTTCTCACATTTTGGACAATGGGATTTGATTGGCCAATCAATGTCGGTGGGAAAAACTTTATGCCTTTCCCGACAAATGTGCCGGTGGTATTTGAGCTAACTGTCTTGTTGGCAGCATTCGGTATGTCTTTTACTTTCTTTTATATGGAAGATTTGGGCCCAACAGCAAAACCGATTATTTTCGACGAAAGAAGTACTGATGATAAATTTATTATGGCGATTGATTTATCAAAAAATAAATTATCAGAAGGCGATATTACTCAATTATTGAAAGGTTTGGGTGCGTCTGAAGTAAATATTAAAGAAGTATAAGATTGATCTGATTATCAATAAAAGAATTAAAAGATGAAAATTTCAATAAAAAATATTTCGCTTGCATTATCAATTGCCGGATTTACATCATTGGCATTGACTTCTTGTAGCGATAATAATAGCACAGGCTGGGAATTTGCTCCTAATATGTACAATTCTCGTGCGTATGAGCCTTTATCTCAATGGCGTGCCAATACGATTAATCCAGACGGGAAAGATATGAGAAGTCCTGTAGAAGGTACTGTGGCAAGAGCAAACTATAAAACATCTTTTTTGCAAGATGATAGTACTGTTGTCAATGATTTAATGGTCTATAACTTGCCTAAAGATAGTATCCAAGTGGCTGAAGTTTCTTTAACAAACCCAATTCCTTGGTCTGAAAAAGTGGAGGAAGAAGGGAAAGTATTGTATGAAAGAAATTGCCAACACTGCCATGGAGAAAAAGGGGCTGGTGATGGTCCTGTTGGCAAGGTTTATAAAGGTGTTCCAAATTATGCTTCAGATGCGTATAAAAATATGAATGATGGTCATATATATCATGTAATAACTTATGGTAAGAACCGTATGTGGGCACATGCATCGCAAGTAAATCCTGAAGAGCGTTGGAAAATTGTACATTATGTACATAGATTGCAATTAGGTAACTAAACTGATTTATCTTTTGTATAAATCTCTCCCAATTTGGGAAATTTGAAGATATTTTAATTATTAACACTCTTCAATTGTAAGAGTTCAAATTTAAAAAAAATGGCTCATAATACTCACGAAATTCCTTCTACTGAAGAAAGATTTGAGTTTAAATCTGAAACCAAACGAAGCCTGATTATTGCTGCTCTTGTGGGTGTGGCAATGGTTGTGGTTGGTGCGTTCTTATTATCTAAAGGCTGGTCAATAGGTGTTTGGGAGGCTCATGGATCTGGTCATGCAGCTTCTGGACATGAAGCAGCCGGTCATGCCGGTCATGGAGAAGGACATGGGGCAACATTGTTTAGCAGAATTATTGCTAATATATGGATGAATAGTGTCTATTTTCTAGGAATTTCGGTGGTAGGTGCTTTTTTTATCTCTTATAATTATGTGGCTAAAGCTGGTTGGTCTTCATCAATCAAGCGTGTCGCTGAGGCTTTGCCTTCATTTATTCTTGTACCTGGTATTATCTTGATTATCATCATGCTAGTGCCTTCAACAAGACATATTATCATGCACTGGACTCATGAAGGAATCATGGATCCGTCAGCGGAAAATTATGATAAAATCATTGCAGGTAAATCTTGGTACTTAAATCTGCCTTTCTTCTTTATCAGATTGATTGCCTATGTGGTAGTTTGGTACTTGGGTGCTAAATTAATTCGTAAGTATTCTTTATTGGAAGATGAAAATCCGGGTACTGAATATTATTATAAAAGCAGAAATATATCTAAGTTTTTCTTGATATTTTTTGCTGTTACGGCTTCTACATCGGCATGGGATTTATCTATGTCGGTTGATACTCACTGGTTCTCGACTATGTTTGGATGGTATCACTTGGCAAGCTGGCACGTAGCTGGTTTAGCAACAATGATGTATGCTATTTTAACTTTAAAAGACCAAGGATACTTGAAAGCGGTTAATGAAAATCATTTACATGATTTGGGTAAGTTTATATTCGGATTCTCTATCTTTTGGACTTACGTTTGGTTTTCTCAATATTTATTGATTTTTTATGCAAATCTTCCTGAAGAAACAATCTATTTCAGAGAAAGATTCACTGGATTCCAAGGTAGATATTGGTGGCCATTTCATATTAGTTTATTGTTAAATTTCTTCTTCCCTTTCTTGATTTTAATTGCTAGAAATTCGAAAAGAAGAACCACTTTCCTCAAATTAGGTAGTGCATCTGTGATTATTGGGCATTGGTTTGACTTCTATCAAATGCACATGCCAGGAATTGCGAAAGACCAAGGAGGAATAGGAATTATTGAGTGGGGAACAACACTGACTTTTGCAGCATTATTTATATATTTTGTAGCAAATGAGCTTTCTAAAGCTAATCTTTATCCAAAAAATCACCCATTCTTGGAAGAAAGTTTACACCACGACATCTAATTTGCATAAACCTTTTGAGGGTACAAGAGGTTTAGAATTTAACTTACAAACTTATTTAATATGACATTATTGATTGTAGCATTAGCCATTGTGTTTATTGTTCTTACAGCGATAGTAATTTCAAAAACACAGTCCCTATTAAAAGGGGTGAAGGGAGAAACTGAAGACAGTGATTCGGCTGTTGATAGTGCTAATAATATTAATGCGGTTGCATTGATATTATTTTGGGTCGTTTCTTTTGTTGGTATTATTTGGTCTTTTGATTATGCTAAAAAAGATTTTTTAATTTCTTTCGGCGATTTGCCAAAAGCAGCATCAGTACATGGAAAAGAAACTGATTACTGGTTTTGGTTTGGAATGGCAGTTATTACTGTGGCATTTATCCTAGTAAATACTGTATTGTTTTTCTTTGCATTCAAGTATCGCTACAATAAGAATAGAAGGGCTCATTTTTATCCTCATAATAATACTCTGGAGATTATATGGACAATTATCCCAGCAATTGTAATGGCTGGATTAGTATTCACTGGATTGAGGGTATGGAATTCTGTTATGTCGGATGCCCCTGCTGGAGCTGAGGAAATTGAAGTAATGGGTAAGCAGTTTGGCTGGCAAGTACGCTATGGTGGTGTTGATAACAACAAACTTGGTAAATATAATTTCAAGTTAATTGATGATAAAACTGGTAATGAATTTGGCGTGGATTTTACGGATGCAAATTCATTTGATGATTTCACAAATAGTTCAGAGTTGCATATTCCTAAAGGGAAGCCAGTTTTGCTTAAAATCAGAGCTAGAGACGTATTGCATAGCTTGTTTATTCCTCACATGAGGGTAAAAATGGATGCAGTACCCGGAATGCCTACAAAGTTTTGGTTTGTCGCTGATAAGAGTACTGAAGATATGAGAAAGGAGACAAATAATCCAGATTTTAAATATGAAATAGCTTGTACTGAAGTATGTGGAAGAAGTCACTTTGCCATGAAATTAATCTTGGTTGTTGATGAACCTGCAGATTACGAAAAGTGGAAAAAAGAACAAAAAACATTGTTAGCCACTAATCCTAAGTATTTAGATTTAGTACCTACGAATTTAAAAGCGAAAGCATTAAAATACTTGCCAGCAGAGCAGACGGTGGCAAGTGATTCGACAGCGGTAGCTTCAGCTTCAAACTAAATATTAACTAAAAATTATTAAACTTTAAAATATGGCAGCAGTAGCACAAGAAGGTGTGCATGTCCACGAACATGATGATGCACACGGTCATCACGAGCCGCAAAGTTTTATCAGAAAATATATATTTTCTGAAGACCATAAGGTCATTGCTAAACAATATTTAATTAGTGGTATTGTTTGGGCAATTATCGGTGGATTTTTATCATTGGTTTTTCGTTTACAATTAGGTTTTCCTGGTATTGATTTGGGTTGGTTAAAACCTATTTTAGGAGAAAGATGGTTCGATGAAACTGGTAAATTAGATCCAAATTATTACTTGGCTTTGGTTACGATGCATGGTACTATCATGGTATTTTTCGTACTGACAGCTGGTCTTAGTGGTACTTTTTCAAATTTCTTGATTCCATTACAAATTGGTGCAAGAGATATGGCATCTGGATTTATCAATATGCTTTCGTATTGGTTCTTCTTCTTGTCAAGTGTAATTATGTTTCTGTCTTTGTTTGTGGAAGATGGTCCTGCAGGTGGTGGATGGGTAATTTATCCTCCTTTGAGTGCATTGAAAGATGCTGCCCCTGGTTCAGGAACAGGGATGACGATGTGGTTGATAAGTATGGCTATATTTATTGTATCGAGCTTACTAGGTAGTGTGAACTATATTACTACTGTAATCAATTTAAGAACAAAAGGAATGACGTTTGATAAAATGCCTCTTACAATTTGGGCATTTACTTTTACGGCCATTCTTGGGGTTCTTTCATTCCCTGTATTATTATCGGCCGCTTTATTATTAATTTTTGACCGTAGTTTTGGAACAAGCTTCTATTTATCGGATATTTATATCAATGGTCAAGCATTGCCAAATCAAGGTGGTAGCCCAATTTTATTCCAGCACTTATTCTGGTTTTTAGGTCACCCTGAGGTTTATATCGTTATTTTGCCAGCATTGGGTATGACTTCTGAAATTATTGCTACAAATTCTAGAAAGCCAATTTTTGGATATAAGGCTATGATTTTCTCAATGTTGGGAATCATGTTCTTGGCGTTTATCGTATGGGCTCACCACATGTTCGTAACGGGTATGAATCCATTCTTAGGTTCGGTGTTTATGTTATTAACATTGATTATTGCAGTACCTTCTGCAGTAAAAGCCTTTAACTATATTACAACCATGTGGAAGGGTAATATCATTTTTACTCCTGCAATGTTGTTTTCAATTGGATTAGTATCGTTTTTCGTTTCGGGTGGGGTAACAGGTATCATTCTTGGAAATAGTGCCTTGGATATTCAATTGCACGATACTTACTTTGTAGTTGCTCACTTCCACTTAGTAATGGGGTCTGCTGCATTCTTTGGAATGGTGGCGGGTGTTTATCACTGGTTCCCAAAAATGTTTGGAAAAATGATGAATAATACATTAGCATATATTCATTTCTGGGCAACATTTATTGGGGCATATTTGGTATTCTTCCCTCAACATTATCTAGGTATTGCTGGATTCCCAAGAAGATATTATGCCTACACTGGGTTTGATTTTACAAGCAAATATCAGGATTTGGCAGAATTAAGTACGATTGCGGCGATTGTTGTATTTGTAGCAAACTTGATTTTTGTGTTCAACTTTATTTATTCAATCTTTTGGGGTAAGAAAGCAACTGCAAATCCTTGGAAATCGAATACATTGGAATGGACTACTCCTATAAATGTAGGACACGGCAACTGGGAGGGAGAAATTCCTACTGTTTATCGTTGGCCTTATGATTATAGTAAGCCAGGTGCAGCAGATGATTTTATTCCGCAAAATGTACCGTATTCGGCTACTCCAGAGTCAAATTTGCCAGAAGAGGCGGAATTGGTAGAAGAGGAAAAAGAAATAGAAAGCATAGAATACAATCATAGTATTCCAGATTGATTTCAAAAATAGGTGCCGGTTAATCCGGCACTTAAACTGATATGAATAACGAAAAAGTATTCAGAAATTTAGGCATTTGGACAATAGCAGCAATCTACTTTTTAATTCTTGTGGGTGGAATTGTCAGAGCTACGGGTTCTGGCATGGGTTGTCCTGATTGGCCAAAGTGTTTTGGTTCTTGGATTCCGCCAACAGACTTAACGCAGCTTCCTATTAATTATAAAGAAATTTATGGAGCTAAGCTGAAAGGAGAAGTAGAGTTTAATGTTTATAAAACATGGACTGAATATTTGAACAGATTGGTTGGGGTATTGATAGGATTATTAGTATTTCTGACTGCAGTGAGTTCTTTTATTACTTATAGAAAAAAAGATAGACAAATAACCAAACTGAGTATTATTGCTTTTTTGTTGGTTTTGGTTGAAGGCTGGCTTGGTTCAAAGGTTGTCTCCACTGAATTGCATCCGCTTATGGTAAGCATTCACATGATTTTATCTTTGGTAATTGTATTTGTGTTGCTATATGCAGTAACAAAATCTTACAAAGGTATAATTGTTGTTGAGGAAATTAATAATATCGGGTCTATTAGCTTTATGCTAAAGTTGGCAGTAATCTTGACTATCGGTCAGATATTACTGGGAACTCAAGTAAGGGAAATGGTAGATTTGGTAGGGGGGAATCTAGGTGATTCTTTCAGAAAAAATTGGATTGAGCATTTGGGAGGAAAATTTTATATCCATGCGATATTTTCAACGGTGATAGTACTGATAAATATTTGGATATATATTTTGATAAGAAAACACTCAGAAGATAAAGGTTTGTTGAATAAAATTTCTTTGATTTTGTTGCTTGTAGTGATACTAGAGATGATGAGTGGGGTATTGCTGGCTTGTTTTGGTTTTCCAAAGTTTGCACAGCCTATTCATCTTACTTTGGGTTTGTTGTTGGTTGGAATTCAATCATTGATGTACTTGGTTATCAATAAGGAAATTTTTTTTCGTGAATCTGTCAATTAAAATAGATGAATATTGCGTTTATTCGACACATTATAACTCAAAAGGCAAGAGCGTTCTTTGAAATAACTAAATTCAGATTATCACTTACCGTGGTATTTTCAGGGGCATTTGGCTTTATTTTGGCTTCTGGGCAAGTAGTTTGGTCTAAGTTGATATTATTTAGTATTGCTGCATTCTGCACGACAGCGGCAGCCAATGTAATTAATCAAATCATAGAAATTGATTTGGATAAATTAATGACTAGAACGCAGAATAGACCATTGCCAAGTGGAAGATTAACGGTAAAAGAAGCTGCTCTTTTTGGTTCAATAATGGCAGTAATAGCAACCTATTTATTATTCAATTATTTGAATGAGAAAGCGGGATTGTTGGCGATACTTTCAATGGTTCTTTATGGCTTTGTCTATACTCCTATGAAAAGGGTAGGACCTATTGCGGTTGCAATTGGAGCATTGCCTGGGGCTTTTCCTCCTTTGATTGGATGGGTAGCCGCTAAAAATCACTTTGGCTTAGAGCCTGGTATTTTGTTTGCTATTCAATTTTTCTGGCAATTTCCTCATTTTTGGGCAATTGCATGGGTATTAGATGAAGATTATAAAAAGGCGGGTTTCAAATTATTGCCATCTAAAGAAGGTCAAGACCTTAACTCTGCTATTCAGATAATGATTTATACTTTGTTTTTACTACCTTTATGCTGGGTTCCGCATTATTTAGGTATGACAGGCATTAATTCTGGTGTAATTGCGTCTATTTGTGGCGTATTATTTTTGGCTCAAACATTTCATTTAATGAGAAAAATAGATAGAAAAGCAGCACTACAATTGATGTTCGGTTCATTTGTTTATTTACCTTTAGTACAAATAGCTTATTTATTGGATAAATTGTAAAGAAAAAACAAGATGAATAAAAATAATAAATCGCTTACCTCTGGTGCAAATATCGTTGCAGAAGAGCCTAAAGCAGTGTTATCGGTCAATAAATGGAAGTTTATAGTGTGGTTATTTATCATTACGATAATTATGCTCTTTGCTTCACAGACCAGTGCTTATTTGGTGCGACGAGCAGAAGGTAACTGGACAGAGTTTGAAATACCATCTGTATTTTGGATAAGTACTCTTGTATTGGTGATAAGTAGTGGATTTATGTATTTATCATCAAAAGCGGTGAAAGCTAATGAGATTACTAAGCTAAAAATATATGTGACGATTACCTTTGTATTTGGTATTGTTTTTTTAGCATTGCAATATTTAGGTTGGCAGGAACTTCAGACGCAGGGTATTTATCTTAAAGGTAATCCATCGGGTTCATTCTTTTATGTATTTACTGGTTTGCACATGGCACATTTGGTAATTGGATTGGGAATATTGATGGCAACTTTTATCATGGCATTTGGAATGAAAATAAATTCAGAAAATTCGCTTTTGGTGGAAATTTGTGCCACTTCTTGGCATTTTCTCGACATACTTTGGATTTATTTATTTGTGTTTTTATTATATTTCAGATAATTATTTTTTTGACTATTTTTGGGTCAAATTTTAGATTAAAAATTTTATTAACAAAGGCGAAAACCGCTAACAGATTGTATTTATGGCAAGTGCAAAAACCTCTACGACCGCAGAACACTTACTTTGGAAAGGTGGCGTGCAACCAATGAAAGTTGGTTATGGAAAATTAATGATGTGGATATTTTTATTATCAGACACATTTACTTTTTCTGCGTTATTGATTTCTTATGGTTTGGTTCGTTATAGTTTTCCTACATTTGAAGGCTTACGAAAAAACTTTGAATTTTCTACTACTTGGTGGCCAATTCCTGAAAGGGTTTTTGAAGCTGTTCCTTTTTTACACGGGGTTTCTGCTCCGTTGGTATTCGTAGGTATCATGACATTTATTTTGATTATGAGCTCCGTGACAATGGTATTGGCTGTTGAAGCAGGGCATAGAAATGATAAAGCGGATGTCGAAAAATATATGTTGTGGACAATTCTAGGAGGGATTGCTTTCTTGAGTTCGCAAGCTTGGGAATGGTCTCACTTTATTCATGGTACAGAAGGGGGCTTGGCTCTCGCTGATGGAACTAAGATTTTTGGTGCTAACTTGACGCATAACCAATACGGACCTGCCGCTTTTGCAGATTTCTTCTTCTTTATTACTGGGTTTCACGGAACACACGTATTGTCGGGTGTTGTCCTAAATGTATTGGTATTCTATAATACCGCTAATGGTGTTTATGAAAAAAGAGGACATTATGAAATGATAGAAAAAGTAGGTCTATACTGGCACTTTGTAGATTTAGTGTGGGTATTTGTATTTACATTTTTCTATTTGGTTTAACAATTAATTTAGGGATAAATAAAATATAAAAGATATGTCGCATCACGTAGAAGAGGGAGAAAAAGCTCCTTCACAAACAAAAGAAATTTGGAAAACGTTCTGGATTTTACTAGGTATTACAGCAGCAGAGTTCGTCATTGCATTTACGGTGGATGCTGATTTGTTCAAATGGACAAAAATCGGAATATTCATTCTGTTAACTATTGTGAAGGCTTACTTTATTGTAGCAATTTTTATGCACCTAAAACATGAGGTTAAAGCACTTATTTGGACAATAATTTTGCCTTGTTTGTTTGTGGTATGGCTAGTGGTTGCTTTAATATTAGAAGGTTCTGCAGTTGGTCATGCAAGATTAAACATTTTTAACTAAAATCGTGTTTTCTATTTAGAAAGCTTTGTTAAATTGATTTAATTGTACAACATGCAAAAAAATACAAAAAAAGTCGGAATACTAATCGCAATATTAGCCGTTCCGACTTTTATTTTTGTTCTTCTGAGATTTTCAGGACAAAATTACTATAAATTGCCTTATTTTATGCCTGAGATAGATGACTCCGGTGAGGTAATCATGAAAAATGGGGATACTGTATTTCATAAAATCCCTGAATATCAATTGATTAATCAGAATGGTGAAGTATTTTCGACGGCTACGCTGAATGGAAAAATTTATGTGGCTGATTTCTTTTTTACAAGATGTGGCACCATTTGTCCAAAATTAAGCAATAATTTATCGAGGGTGCAAAGTATCTTCTCTGCCGATACTAATGTTGTTATTGTTTCACATACCGTAGATCCTAATCATGATTCTGCTTCGGTATTGAAAGAATATGCCAAAAAATATGATGCAAAAGATAAAAAATGGATATTTTTGACAGGAGAGAAAGAGAAAATTTATCAAATTGCAATAAAAGGGTATAAGCTTGCTGTGGCGGATGCTTCTACTTATGATAAGAATGTTAGGTCAATCGATGAAACTTTTATTCACTCAGATAAGTTGATGCTGATAGATAAGCATGGATTTGTCAGGGGTATTTATGATGGCACAAAAATAACCGAAGTGGAAAGGCTTATCGGAGAAATTAAAGTATTAACAGAAATATACAAAAGCCAAAAAGAAAACTGAATGAATATGGAAAATTTGAACGATAAATCGACTAAACAATCCATGAGGGTTGTAAATATCATTTCAGTCGCTATACCAGTAGTTGTCGCAATTTTATTGGGAATCAGACAAAAAATTGATTTAGGAGAATGGACAAAAGTATTGCCGCACCTAATCGGCGGGATTAATACCCTTACTTCGATTTCATTGATGGCTGGTTTTTGGTTAATTAAACAAAAAAATACAAATGCTCATCGAAAAGTAATGACAGTTGCATTTATTTTAGGTGCTTTATTTTTAGTTTGTTATGTATTGTATCATGTCAGTAATGAATCTACAATTTTTGGTGGACAAGGACTGATTCGATATATTTATTATTTTATTTTAATCAGTCATATTGCATTGTCTTTGATTGTCTTGCCATTGGTCTTGAGGGCTTATTATTATGCTTGGACTGGCAATTATAAAATGCACCAAAAATTGGCAGTATTTGCTTTTCCAATTTGGTTGTATGTTTCGGTGACAGGTGTAATCGCATATTTAATGATTAATCCATATTATCAATGAAAAAGAAATTATTTATAACGATGGTGCTAGCTATGTTGGTCAGTGCCAATACTTTTGCTCAGTGTGCATTGTGTCGAGCGACCGTAACAAGTAATTTGAGTGAAGGAAGAGGGGTAATTGGGACAGGAATAAATGCTGGAATTCTTTTTTTATTGGTGGTGACATATCTAACAATTCCAACGCTCATTTGGGTTTGGTATCGAACGGCAAAGAAAGAAATGAAATTAAAAAAAATATAAATTAAGAAAAGCCTCAATTAGAAAATTGGGGCTTTTTTGTATAAAAATTACCTGGATTACCTAGTAAATTGATAGAATAAAGAAAAAAAACAATAAATTGTAAGAATAGAATTGTAGATTTGCGAAAAAGCAAAAATTAATAAAGAAATGGCAAAACATATTTTGTTAATGGATGGTCCAGATGCAAAAGGATTAATATTTAATGTAACGAGTGTACTCTATAAAAATGAATGTAATATTATTTCTCAAGATGAGTACGTCAGTCCTGCTAATGGAACAGATGAGGGGCAGTTTTTTATGCGAACAGAGTTTGAATCGCAAGAGGGCTTGAATCCCGAGAAGGTTTTGAGGGATTTGAGTGAGGAAATTAATTCTCCCAAAATTAATTTGAGAATTAATCCTAAAAAGAAAAAAGATGTTGTGATTTTAGCCACAAAAGAGCACCACTGCCTGTCTGATTTATTGATAAGATATAATTTTGATGAGCTTGATGCAAATGTATTGGCAGTGATAAGCAACTATAATACTTTACAGCCATTTGTGAGCAAATTTGGGATTCCTTTCCATTTTATTTCTCATGAACATAAATCGAGAGAAGAGCATGAGGAGGCAATATTGAGGACATTGGAAATATATCGTCCTGAATATTTGGTTTTAGCAAAATATATGAGAGTACTTTCCCCGACATTTGTAGCAAATTATTCCAATAAAATAGTAAACATACATCATTCTTTTTTGCCAGCTTTTATTGGTGCAAATCCATATAGACAAGCTTATGAAAGAGGAGTGAAAATTATTGGAGCAACAGCCCACTTTGTAAATAACAACCTTGATGAAGGACCAATTATTGCACAAAATGTGAAAGAAGTAAATCATAGCTATTTGGCTACTGATATGGCAAGAGAAGGCAAAGAAGTCGAAAAATCGGTCTTGATACAAGCTTTGAAGCTTGTGTTTAATGATAAGGTATTTATTTATGGAAACAGAACGGTAATTTTATAGTTTTTTATCGGCATTAAAAAAACAATGAATTAATGCCGATAAATTGTTTATTTATTCAAAATCAAAAATTCAACACGACGATTTTTAGCTTTACCTTCATCTGTATCATTGCTTGAGATTGGTTTGGTTTCTCCAAATCCAATGCTAGTAACCCTAGATGAAGGGATTTTTTTGGACAATAAATAGGTTTTGACAGCACCTGCACGCTCTTCTGAAAGTTTTTGATTCGTTTCGATACTTCCCACATTATCAGTATGTCCTTGAATTTCAATGCTTAAACTTGGATTTTCTTTCAAGGATTCGGCAATTCTATCTAATTCGGGATATGAGTCTTTACGCAAAGTTGCTTTTGCATATTCAAAGAAAATATTATTTAAAAGGACTTTTTCGCCGACTCTTATAGGCACAAGTTGTAATTCATTGCCGACAATTTCTTGATATTCTTTGATTTCCGTCAAATCAATATTTTTTGCAATAGCAATGAAATC
>CAYUFZ010000039.1:0-3837 GCA_964444025.1 uncultured Emticicia sp. | reverse complement strand
CAATGGCACGGTAAGAATATTTATTTCCATAAGGAAGTACAATTTTATATTCGCCAGTAGAAGGATTGGAGTATGCTTCGCCAATTTCATCACCGTCAGGAAGGGTTTGATAAACAATTTTAGCCTCAATGGGCTTGCCAGTTTTTGAATCAATTACTTTTCCACTGATAAGGACAACCGGAGTAGGTGTGGTAGAAGATGAATTGACAGGAGAGTTTCCTGCTGCCAAGTTATCTTGTTCTACTTTGCGATTATTCGCTCCACCCAAGCCTGCTAAGGTTTCGATTTCGGCTGTTTTCAGGGTTTCTTTCAAACGAAATCTAATAATATCGCCTTTGCCAACAGCATTATGTTTGGTACTCATATAAGCAAATTCGCCAGAAGCAGAGATACTATAAGACATTTCATTGACATCGGAATTGATTTTATTGCCCAAATTGATGGGTTTAGACCAGCGTTTCCAGCTTCTATCTAAGCGTTTTGATACCCAAATATCGGTGCCTCCCAAGCCTCCTTTTCGATCAGAAGCAAAATATAAAGTATAATTATCAGAAGCCAAAAAAGGGGTTGTCTCTGTAAAATCAGTATTGATGTCCGACCCAAGATTTTCGGGCTTTGACCATTTGCCGTCTCGGCTTAAAAAACAGACATATAAATCATCAATTTTACTATTTTTTCTTTCACTAAATGCTAAAATCAATGTTTTGCCATCATTCGATAAACAAGCAGTAAGGTATTGTCCACGGCAGAAATCATTAAATTTGGGAATATCAACTAGTTGTGGTTCTGACCAACCTGTTTTGGTGCGTTTGCAAAGCGAAAGACCTGCTTCATTTTCACGTTTGCCATTTTTATAAACCCCAGAAATCAAAATAGAATTGCCATCTGGCGTAACACTGAATAAATCGTTGTATTGGTCTTTATTGATGCTATTGGGCATGCGTTTCGCAATTGACCATGAGCCACCTCTGTCTTCCGAATACCAAACATCTTGGCTGCCTTTTGCTCCATAATTATTGGAAGGGTGGCTGACACGCCCAAAATAAAGCGTCTTGCCATCTGGAGCAATGATGGGGTTAAGTTCATTATATTCGGTATTCAAGGCAGAGCCAATAGGCTCGGGAGTTTGGGAAAAAACAACTCGAGAAAAAAATAAAAATATAGTGAAAAATGAGATAACTTTGGTCATAAAATTGATGGTTTAAAAGAAAAAAACGATAGCCATTCACAAAATAACGAAATGACTGAACCAAAAAATATGAAAATATAAAAAAACCGTTTAATTTAATTAGATTTGTGTAAAAATCGAAAGAAAAATAAGAAAACGATAAGAAATAGTAAAAAAATGAGTATAAATCAAATTTTCGAATCGTTCGAAAAGCTAAAAGTATTAATCATCGGGGATGTTATGATAGATTCATACATCATCGGTAAAGTTGAGCGAATTTCGCCGGAAGCACCAATTCCGATTGTGAACGTGAGAAAAAGAGATAAAAGATTAGGTGGAGCAGGGAATGTGGCTATGAATATAAAATCATTGGGGGCAGAACCCATTCTTTGTGCTGTGGTAGGCAAAGATTCTGATGGAGATGACCTGATACAATTATTGAAAGAAAATCAATTAATAGACAACGGAATAATCCAATCGACCGACAGAATCACTACCGTCAAACAAAGAATCATGGCGGGGTCACAGCATATTGTTCGGATAGATTCTGAAATGGATGAGGTCATCAATCAACATGAGACGGATTTATTACTCGAAAAAATTGAAATCCTTTCAGACAATGCTGATGTCATTATATTTGAAGATTATGATAAAGGGGTATTGACAGAGAATCTGATAAAGACAACAATTGAAATTGCGAAAAAAAAGGGAATACCAACGATTGTAGATCCCAAAAAACGAAACTTCTTTAATTATATCGGGGCGGATATCTTCAAGCCAAATTTAAAAGAACTGAAAGAAGGATTAAAAATAGAGATAAACGTAAATGATATTGAAAGTATAAAAGAAGTAGTTGAAGAGGCAAAAAATAGACTTGGTGTGAAGGGAATATTTCTGACATTATCCGAGAAAGGGGTGTATATTGATTTTGAAGGAGAAAAATTAAATATTGCGGCTCATGTAAGAAGTATTGCAGACGTATCAGGAGCTGGAGATACGGTGGTGAGTATAGCGGCTTTATGCTTGGCATTAAAGTTGACTCCAAAAGATATTGCATCAATGGCAAATTTGGGAGGAGGATTGGTCTGTGAACACATTGGAGTCGTGCCAATTGATAAAATAAAGCTCCAAAATGAATATGAAAAAATAAAAAAAGCACTTGAATAAATCCAAGTGCTAAAAAATTATTTTGATGATGGTTTGAATGGAAGAGAAATCTTACCTTGCTTATTTAATGTATAAACAACAACCCCCACTGCCACAGCAGCTAAACCGAATAAAACACCCTTTTTCATTGTCGTAAGTATTAAATTGTGTCTGAATATAAGTATAACGTAAAGTTAAATAAAATGTTTGATATGTCTTAAAAAAAACTTAAAAAATTATTGAGCGGATAAATAAGCACAATAAAAAGGCAAAAATATATATAATATGTAGCAAATAAGTAGGAGTAAATTAAAAAAATAAAGAAAATAATAAATAAATTGTTAAGCTTATTTTAAGAAAAATAAATAATAATAAAACATTGAATAAATATAAAGGATTAATAATGCGGTCAACAGGCTCTTGGTATGATGTGCAAACAGAAATAGGAGAGATAATTCAATGTCGCTTGAAGGGTAAATTCAAAATACAAGGGCTGAAAGTAACAAATCCGATTGCGGTAGGCGACAAAGTAATATTCGAACCAGAAGATGAAGTCCGAAATACTGGAATAATTACTGAAATATTGCCGAGAGAAAATTATATAATCAGAAAATCTGTTCATAAAACAGGGCATGGACATTTATTGGCAAGTAATATTGACCAAGCAATATTAATTGCGACATTAACATTTCCAAGAACTTCGTTGGGTTTTATCGATAGGTTTTTGGTTGCAGCAGAGTCATTTCGAATTCCAACCATCATCGTATTCAATAAGATAGATTTATTGGAACCAAAACAAAAAGAATATCAGGAATATCTAAAAGATTTGTATGAATCTTTGGGCTATCAATGTATATTTACTTCGGCAACAGAACAAGTGGGATTAGATGAACTAGAGGGTATTTTGAAAGATAAAATATCTTTGGTCTCTGGACATTCGGGAGTAGGGAAATCGACCTTAATAAATAAAATTTCACCCAGTTTGAATCTCCCAACGTCAAATGTATCAACATTTGCAAATAAAGGAGTACATACCACAACATTTGCAGAGATGTTTGAGTTATATACAAATACATATATTATTGATTCCCCAGGAATAAAAGAGTTGGGGTTGGCAGATATGGAGCCAGCAGAGATAAATCATTATTTCCCAGAGATATTTGAGTTAAAAAGTGAATGTAGATTCCATAATTGTATGCACCTTGATGAGCCTGCTTGTGCGGTCAAAGATGCCGTCAATTCAGGAGAAATTGCAGAAAGTCGGTATTTGTCGTATTTAAGTATGGTAGCAGGGGAGGATAATAGAAAATAATAAAAGTATCCTAACGTTATGTTTGATAAAAAATATCTCACAACAAAAAAAAAGCCATTAATCAGTAAATAAATGGGCTTTACAAAAAAAAATTATTAAAGATAAAATTATTCAGTTTTTTTTGTATTAATTGTAATTTTGCCAGACGATAAACGAAAGTCTATGGAAGAAGAAATTGTAGAAGTAGAAGTACGTTACTCCGAAAAAGAAA
>CAYUFZ010000038.1:16695-18110 GCA_964444025.1 uncultured Emticicia sp. | reverse complement strand
GTTAACAGCATTGCAGCAATGGTGAAAATTGATTTTTTCACGCAAGCCGACAGTCGCCCAACATAGCGACTCACTTGGTAGGACTTCATCATAGGTTGTAATTAAAGAATGATTTAAAAATGATTAAGTTTGATAAAAAAAATGAAAATTATTGATAATTCTAATACCCAACATTATATAATTATATAAAAAGTATTATTTTTTATTCAAAAAATTAACTATTTTTTTATTTAACCCTCAAAATTACAAAAAGAAACTTTTAAAGTCCAAAAAAATATCACTAAAAAATAATATAAAACTTTAATTTAATGTTTTTTAAATTGTACAAAATCAATATATATCATTCCAATGGCTTTTCTTCCACATGGATTAAGGGAATACTCTAAGGCTTTTTTTTTGGTTTCTTGAAAATTCAGACCCATTGATTTGTACTTTTTGAAGAATTTGTGTTTTGATAGATATTTATGTTCGTTTTATCTTAATATTTCTTGGTATCTTTGGATATTTGAAATTCTTACGTATAAATCAATGAAACAAACATTAGAACAGCTTGCTAAATGTCTTACTGGTGAATTATTCAGCGATCAGCTCATGCGTACGCTTTACGCAACGGATGCTTCTGCCTATCGTGAGATGCCTTTGGCTGTTGCTTTTCCTGAAAATGAAGATGATATCAAAACTTTGATTGCTTTTGCCAATCATAATAATATTACGATTATCCCTCGTACGGCAGGAACTTCCTTGGCTGGGCAGGTGGTTGGAAATGGAATCATCGTCGATGTTTCTCGTACTTTTACAAAAATCCTTGAAGTCAATGCCGATGAAGCTTGGGTAAGACTCCAGCCAGGCGTGGTTAGAGATGAACTCAATATTCATCTTAAACCATTCGGCTTGTATTTCGGTCCTGAAACTTCTACAGCCAATCGTGCCATGATTGGCGGAATGGTAGGAAATAATTCTTGTGGCTCTAATTCTGTAATTTATGGAAGCACCCGTGATCATCTTTTGGAAGTGAAAGGTTTTTTGTCGGATGGAAGTTATGTAGTATTTAAAAACTTGACCGTAGATGAATTCCATCAAAAAACAAAAGGGACTGAAGCTGCTTTGGAAACAAAAATCTATCAGCACATTTATTCGATACTAAGCAATCCTGATAATCAACAAGAAATTAGAAATGAATTTCCAAAAAGCTCCATTGCTCGACGAAATACAGGATATGCCATCGATGAACTTCTTGAAACAGATGTCTTTTCTCCAGACGGAAGGGCAAAACGTCATTTATCGGGAGTGATTGACAATCCAAATTTTAATTTTTGTAAATTAATCGCAGGTTCTGAAGGAACTTTGATGTTTATCACAGAGATTAAAATTCATGTAAATTCTCTTCCTCCCAAACATCAAGGAGTAGTGGCTGT
>CAYUFZ010000038.1:14127-16685 GCA_964444025.1 uncultured Emticicia sp. | reverse complement strand
GTACATTGTCATTCGGTTGATGAGTCGCTACGTGCAACACTTATTGCTCTAAAATATGCTCCGAGTGCAGTGGAGCTGATGGATCACTATATATTAGAATGTACGAAGGCAAACAAAGAACAAAGCCAAAATCGCTTTTTTGTACAAGGAGACCCTGGTGCTATCTTATGTGTGGAGATTTCTCGTGATAACTTAGAGGAAGTAAAGGATTTGGCAAGTAAAATGGAAAAAGAGATGAGAGAGGGAGGCTATGGCTATCATTTTCCTATTTTATTTGGCGAAGATATTAAAAGGGTTTGGAGTCTTAGAAAAGCTGGACTAGGATTATTGTCGAATTTGCCGGGAGATGAGAAAGCTGTTGCTGTGATTGAGGATACTGCCGTAGATGTAAATGATTTGCCTGAATTTATTCGTGAATTCAACGAAATATTATCAAAAAACAATATGTATTCGGTGCATTATGCCCATGCAGGCTCGGGGGAATTGCATTTACGTCCGATTATTAACCTTAAAACAGCTGAGGGTCATCGTCAGTTTAGAATGATTGCCGAAGAGATTTCGACATTAGTAAAAAAATACAAAGGTTCTTTGTCTGGCGAACACGGAGATGGGCGTTTGAGGGGTGAGTTTATCAAACAGCAAATCGGCGAGAAAAACTATTTACTGATAAAAGACTTAAAAAAAGTATGGGATGAAAAAAATGTATTCAATGCTGGAAAAATTGTGGACACCCCTCCCATGGATAAATTTTTACGGTACGAGTCGGAGCAACAAAGTCCGGAGTTAAATACAATATTTAGATATAAGGACCAAAATATGTTGCAACATGCCGAGCAATGTAATGGGTCGGGGGATTGTCGCAAAACACATCTTTCTGGTGGAACGATGTGTCCGAGCTATATGGCAAGCCGTCATGAAAAAGATACTACTCGAGCAAGAGCAAATATTTTGAGAGAGTTTCTGACCAATAGTCCGATGACTTCGGATGGAAAAATTGATTTCAAAAAAGCATTGACTTCTCAAGAAGCCACTCAAACCAAAGAAGTGTTGGATTTGTGCTTGTTGTGCAAAGGATGTAAAGCAGAGTGTCCTTCTAATGTTGATATGGCGAAGCTAAAAATGGAATTTCTTCATCATTACCAAGCACAGAATGGGCTTTCTTTTCGTTCTTGGATGATTGGAAATTTCTCAAAGTTAAGCAAATTGGCATCTTTTGTCCCTTGGGCTTATAATTTTGTTTTTGCCAATGCCCCTATTCGGAAGATAGCCAACCGTGTTGTAGGCTTTCATCCTGAACGAACGATGCCTTTATTGAGTAAGCATACTTTGAAAAAATGGTATCGAAATGCTAGCATGTCGCTCAATGGTGGGAATAAAGGGCTTGTTTATTTGTTTTGCGATGAATTTACGAATTATAACGATGTGGAAATCGGCAAAAAAGCAATGGCTTTGCTAAATCATTTGGGCTATGAAGTAATTATCCCTAATCACGTTGATTCAGGGAGGTCGTTTTTATCGAAGGGTATGCTGTTGGAAGGAAAGAAATTGGCGAATCAAAATGTTTCTCTCTTGAAAGACATCATCAATGGAAAAACACCGCTTATTGGGATTGAGCCTTCGGCTATTTTAACCTTTAGAGATGAATACCCTGATTTGGTTGATAGTGATTTACAAGAGGATGCAAGAAATTTAGCAAAGAATACGCTTCTATTCGATGAGTTTATTGCTCGTGAAATAGATGCCAAGAGGATTCATTCAGAAACATTTACGCAAGAGAAACGCCTCATCAAATTACACGGTCATTGCCAACAAAAAGCAGTGGCATCGTTGGTCGCAACTAAGAAAATGTTGTCGTTACCCAAACAATATGAAGTACAATTGATTCCATCGGGTTGTTGTGGAATGGCAGGGTCTTTTGGATATGAAAAGGAGCATTATGAATTATCGATGAAAATAGGGGAGATGGTATTATTCCCTACGGTTCGTCAACAACCTGAAGAAGTCATGATTGCCGCTCCTGGAACGAGCTGTCGCCACCAAATTCATGACGGAACAGGCAAAAAAGCTTTACATCCCATTGAAATATTGTATCAGGCAATTCTTTAATAGTTATTCTTCCTCCCTATAAATTTCATAGGGAGGAAGTGATTTTTATTTAACGATATAAGTCTTTTTTTCTACTCCAACTCCTTTGAGTGTAAGAGATTTCCAATGAGTGGGCAATTTGACTTTTAATTGGATAATTCCAGCGTCTGTAATATCTAATCCTCCAAAGCCATTAATAAGCGTTTGTAAATATCCTCCTGCTCCTGTACTGAAATAAGGATTTGTTCCCCCCGCTGTTTCTGCCAAAACACCAAAAGGTGGTATTTGATTCGACTGATAACTTTCCAAATATTGTTGATAAGCAATGTCTGTATTGCCAAGTCGGGCATTTAGAATAGAAAAAATAGCTTGTGCCATAGCGGGGCTTTGTCCTTTTCTGCCAGGCTGATTGTCTGCCAAAACTTTCCAATAAAATTGAAGGTCTCTTTTGATGCTATTGACATCTGTCACTT
>CAYUFZ010000038.1:0-14117 GCA_964444025.1 uncultured Emticicia sp. | reverse complement strand
AATAAATTAACATCTCCTTGTTTGATAAGTTCTCCATTGTATGAGGCATGTTCTCGAGTTGTTCCATCTGGGAATTTTAGAATCACCAATCCATCCTGAACCTCTTTCCACTGTTTATTTTCTGGTAAACCTAATAATGTTGCCGCCTGATTGGCATAGCCAAGCACTTCTTTTGCTATGCCGTTTGTGAATGCATTGTCATCTACATTCTCTGCCCACTCATCTGCACAAACAACATTAATAATGTGATATTTTCCATCAGTTCCTTTTTCGGCTCTGCTTGTCCAAAAATCGGCTACCTCTTTCAAAACAGGAAAAGCTCTTTCTTGCAGGAAAGTTTTATCTTTTGTTACTTGATAATATTTCCAAAATGCAAAAGCAATATCTCCTGAAATATGATGTTGGAATGGGCCTGTTAATGCCCAAACCGGCGTGGATTCTTGTCCAGAATCATCCGATTCCCATGGGAACATCGCTCCTTGGTATCCGTGAACTTTAGCATTAGCTTTGGCGACCTCCATGCGTTGAAAACGATATTCGAGAATAGATTTGGCAATTTCTGGTTTCATAATCAATAAAGGAGGGTACATCCATAGCTCAGTGTCCCAAAAGACGTGCCCATTGTATCCCAATCCTGATAAACCCATAGGAGAAAGACTATAAGCTTGCCCTTCCCGACAAAAAGCATACAAATGATAAAGAGCTGCATGTGCGGCTCTTTGAGCCTCCGCATCTCCTTCTATTTGTATATCCGATTCCCATAGTTTTACCCAAGACTCAAGATGACGCTTCATTAATCTATCTTTTTTCTCTAATGCCGCAAAAATGGTAAGTCTTTCCGCTTCATTATGAGGGTCTGGAACATGAGCCGTAGAAATAACCGAACCAACGATAGAAAATTTATATACTTCTCCAGCTTTTAATTTTCTGGTAAATTTCATGCGGTGCATGCCATTGTCCCATTCTTCGTGTACAATTCTAGGTTCTTCTCCATGTTTTTCATGGAATAAAAAAGAGTTAGATGCTGCAATAGTAAGCTTCCCTGTGGGTGTTTTGGCTACTGAGGTCATCAAGGGAACTAAGGCGTGAGGTCTGTCGATAAGGTGGTAGAAGTTTTTCACATCTCTTAGCATATCAGGCGTTTGCATGATGCTTATGGGTGTGATTTCTACCTCTTTTTTTGCTTTGATTTCAACGTTTATCAAAGCACAATGTGGCAGATGCCTCAAGGCTATTACTTCTTGCGAAACAGAAACTTCCTCTCCCATTTCGAAGGAGGTGCTAAAAATAGCATTGCTTAAATCCAAAGATTGTTTGAACTGTTGAATATTATTCCGATTGACCATTTTATTATCGACAATCAGTTCCATATTTGCAAATTCAAATACTTTCATAATATTACCGACTCTCCCTCTACCATAAGTATCGAAAGCTCCGTTCAATACAATTTCTTTGACTCTCAAGGGGTCTGCTGATGATACAATGCCTATCATCCCGTTGGCGGTAGTTTCGCCATAATAGCGATTCGGGTCGATTTTGTCTGCCGTAAGTTTCCACGCATCTTGGGCGTGTAAACTAAAATTGGCAGAAAGCAAAAAACAGAGCGTTTTTGCTGATAATTTAATTTTTTTTAACATAGGTCGAGTATAAATTGGTGAAAATAATCTGCAAAGCTATTTGCAGATTATTTTTTGTACTGATTTATTGATGTTCTTCAATCCATTTACGGGCATTGACAAACGCTTCAAGCCAAGGACTTACTTCGTCTTCTTTTCTATCCTTTGGATAATATGCCCAGTTCCAAGGGAATGTTGAGCGTTCGATGTGTGGCATCATTACTAAATGTCTGCCAGAATTATCGCACATCATGGCTGTATTAAAATCAGAACCATTGGGATTTGCTGGATATTGCTCATATCCATATTTTCCTACAATGTTGTATTTTTCTTCTTCGTAAGGAAGATTAAATTTACCCTCACCATGAGATACCCAAACTCCTAAAGTTGTTCCCTCGAATGTAGAAAGCATCACAGAATTATTCTTCTGAATAGTGACAGATGTAAAAATACTTTCGTGTTTATGAGATTGGTTATGTTGCATTTTTCCATGAATTTCATGCTCAGGGTTTATCAGTTCTAATTCCATTAATAACTGACAACCGTTACAAATACCTACCGAAAGGGTATTGTCTCGTTTGAAGAAATTTTGGAGAGCTGTATTCGCTTTTTCGTTGTATAAAAAAGCGCCAGCCCAGCCTTTGGCAGAACCCAAAACATCGGAATTAGAAAAACCACCCACTGCTCCGATAAATTGAATATCTTCTAAGGTTTCTCTGCCACTGATGAGGTCAGTCATGTGAACATCTTTTACGTCGAAACCTGCCATATACATAGCATTCGCCATTTCTCGCTCCGAATTACTGCCTTTCTCACGGATAATTGCTGCCTTAGGTCTTACTTTATTTGAGTCAAGTACTGGTTTTTTCCCTTCAAAGGTTGATGGAAAAAGATAAGTTAAGGATTGATTTTTGTAATTGGCATATCTTTGTTCTGCCATCCCATTGCTCGTTTGTCGCTTATCGAGTAAATAAGAGGTCTTAAACCAAACATCTCGCAGAGCTGTAACATCAAAAACCAAATCGTTTATTTGAACTTGAGGAGTGGCTGTTACAAAACCAATTTTAAATAACTCAAGGTTATTTTCAGCAAAAATTGTTTCGATGCTTTCGTCTGCTTGTAGCACAAGTCCTATATTTTCGGCAAATAGAATTTTGATGATATCTTTCTCTGAAAATACAGATAAATCGATGTTTGCTCCAAGATTATTTTCGGCAAAGCACATTTCTAAAATTGTAGTAATTAACCCACCGCTTCCGATGTCATGTCCGGCATCAATTTTGCCAGAATGAATCAAGTTTTGTACCAAGTTAAATGTCTTTTTGAAAAACTCCGCATTGGCAATGGTAGGTACTTCATTACCAATTTTATTCAAGGTTTGTGCAAAAGAACTTCCTCCCAACTTAAAGTCATCTTGAGACAAATTGATATAATAAATCGCTTTGGCGTTTTTTTGTAGCACTGGCTCAATAACTTTGGTGATATCCGTGCAGTTGCCTGCCGCAGAGATGATTACTGTTCCTGGGGCGATTACTTCTTGCGTAGGATATTTCTGCTTCATAGAAAGAGAATCTTTCCCTGTCGGGATATTGATGCCTAATTCAATAGCAAATGCGGAACATGCTTCCACAGCCTCGTACAATTTGGCATCTTCTCCAGGATTTTTACATGCCCACATCCAATTGGCAGATAGCGAAACCGATTGAAGGCCATCTTTCAAAGGGGCAAATACAATATTGGAAAGCGATTCTCCAATAGCATTTCTAGAACCAGCACTTGGACTAACCAAGGCTGTAATCGGCGAATGACCAATAGTAGTGGCAATACCCTCTTTCCCTTTAAAGTCTAAAGCCATTACGCCTACGTTGTTCAGGGGGAGTTGTAAAGCCCCAGCACATTGTTGTTTGGCAACTCGACCTCCTACGCATCTATCTACTTTGTTTGTGAGCCAATCTTTACACGCAACTGCCTCTAATTGAAGGACTTGTTCGAGATAGGATTGAATATGGGCAACATTGTAAGATATTTCTGAATAGGCTCTAGGAATGCTTGTATCTTCGATGATGGTTTTGGGCGAACTTCCAAACATATCTTCTATGGCAAAATCCATCGGTTTTGCCCCGGTAGATTTTGACTCAAAAGTGAATCTATGATTATTTGTAATTTCTCCTACTTGATACATAGGAGACCTTTCTCGTTCTGCGATTCTTTGAAGTGTTTCAATATCTTTTTCTCCAATAACCAAGCCCATTCGTTCTTGTGATTCATTGCCAATGATTTCTTTGGCAGAAAGGGTAGGGTCGCCTACGGGTAATTTATCCAAATCAATGATACCCCCAGTTTCTTCTACTAACTCTGATAAACAATTCAAATGCCCCCCTGCTCCGTGGTCGTGTATAGAAACAATCGGGTTATGGTCGCTTTCTACTAAGCCTCTGATGGCATTAGCGGCTCTTTTTTGCATTTCTGGATTAGAACGTTGAACGGCGTTAAGCTCAATTCCTGAACCAAACGCTCCTGTATCTGCTGAAGAAACAGCAGCTCCTCCCATGCCTATTCGATAGTTCTCTCCTCCCAAAACTACCACTTTATCACCTTCTTTCGGACTTTGCTTTTTCGCTTGAGATGCCTTTCCGTAGCCAATTCCTCCCGCCATCATAATTACTTTATCAAAGCCTAATTTTCGGGCATCCTCTTCGTGTTCAAACGTCAATAGTGAACCTGAAATTAAAGGTTGTCCAAATTTATTGCCAAAATCGGATGCTCCATTGGAAGCTTTGATTAAAATATCCATAGGCGTTTGATACAGCCAAGGACGTTCATCCATCGCTTTCTCCCAAGGTCTATTTTCTTCCAAGCGTGAGTAAGAAGTCATGTAAACGGCTGTGCCTGCCAGTGGTAATGAGCCTTGTCCACCTGCCAATCTATCTCTTATTTCTCCTCCCGAACCTGTCGCAGCTCCATTAAATGGCTCGACGGTTGTTGGAAAATTATGCGTTTCAGCTTTTAATGAAATAACCGATTCAAATGTCTTTTCTGTATAAAAATCAGGTTTGTCGGCACTTTTAGGTGCAAATTGAACCACTTGAGGGCCTTTTAAAAAGGCTACATTATCTTTGTAGGCAGATACAATATCGTTTGGATTTGTTTCTGACGTTTTTTTAATAAGTTTAAATAGAGAAGAGGGCTTTTCTTCTCCGTCGATAATATAGATACCATTGAAAATTTTATGACGGCAATGCTCTGAATTGACTTGAGAAAATCCAAATACTTCTGAATCTGTCAATTTTCTTCCTAATTTCTTCGATAAATTATTCAAATAATCAACTTCCTCTTGGCTCAACGAAAGACCCTCTTGCTGGTTGTAAGCAGCTATGTCATCAATCTCCAATATAGGTTCTGGCTCAATATTTATGGTATAAATATCTTGATGGAGCTTGCTATATTTTTGTGAAAGCATCGGGTCGAAACTCGAAAAATCTTCGCTTATTTCTTTGAACTCTTCTATTCTGATAATACCCGAAATGCCCATGTTTTGGGTGATTTCCACAGCATTGGTACTCCATGGGGTAATCATTGCCGCACGTGGCCCTACAAAGTAAGCATTTAAGGACGCTCCAGCATCATTATAGATGGTATGTGGATGCGTATCGGTGCTATTGAATAACCAAAGTAACTTGGAGATGTCTTCATTTGAAAGATTATTCTGAGTTTGCACAGCAAAAACTGTGTTGGAATGGCTTCCGAAGAAATGAATCATTTTATTAATCATTGAAATTTAGAAATGAAATACAAATTTAGCGGATTTGATTGAGAATGGGTAAAGGATTTTGTGTTTATCGCTTTTTTTTTCAAAAATGCTTTTTTATTGCTTAGTTTAGGACTTCTGCCAATACCTGTATCGAATGGATTGTTCCGAAATCTTCTACATGTAATTTATAAAATTGCAAAATAGTATCTAATAGTTTATTTCTCGATACTCGACCAAAACCTATGGATAGTCCATATTGGGTATTTTGAAGAAGTTGCTGAAACCATTGTTCTTCTGCTAAAGTAAGGGCATAACTCAAATGAAACTCTTGAAATTGAGAGCGAATCTCTGATACATCCTGAGGGGCAAAGCCTAAATAATGGCTAAATTTGAGCAAAAATTGTAGATGGAAATTCTCAAATGAATCTTTACTTTCATCCAAATAAATAAACGATTGTTCGATAAAATCAAATAATTCGCTGTTTTCAATTTGTTCAATCAGGCATTTGTTCATTATTTCATCTAAAAATAAAGCAATGCTCGATTTGATGATATCGTAGGGCAGTGTTTTGTATGGATGGGTAGATTTTATCTCGGAAATGCGATGAAGGTCTTTTTTTTCGTCGTGATAGACAACCATTTCCAACAAAGAAAGTGGCTGAAACAAAGCTATTTTGTTTTTTCCTTTGCTGCTTCTTGCTCCATTCTCGATAAATGATTGTATGCCAAATTTTTCAGTGAATATCTTAACAATAATCGATGTTTCTCGAAATCGAATGTAATTGATGACTATCCCTCTCGTTTTATGAAGCATGGTAAAGTAAAAATATAAATAGAATTAACCAAAGTATATCTATAAAATGCCAGTAAATACTGATGAGCTTGATTTTTAACTGTTTTGGTGGATTCACGCTGTAAACAAATGAATCTACGTAATTTAGTCGTTGAAAAGCATCTTTGTTGGCAGAGACTAGGGCAATGATTCCGCCTAACGTATGGAAAATGTGTAAGCCTGACAAAACATAGATAAACATCCCTCCTGTATTGTTGCTCATCGTAATTCCTAAGTTCAACAATTGTTTCCAACCCAATAATTGAAGCAAAATAAATAATATACCCAAGGCAAGTGTCAGTGCTATATGAAGCCTATACTGTCTGAATTTTTCATTTCTGAAAGTTTTATTAGCTTGATTCAAAGTATAACTACTGGCGAGAATTAAGGCTGTACTGAGCCAAAAAACCTTGGGGATACTCACTGGAATATCGATATTTCGGACTTCTTTCATGATAAATACCAACAGAATAGTCAAAAACAACAAAATGCTCCCTATAATTGCCAAATAAAGCATGAATGAAAAAGGCTCTCTTCGTTTTTCAAATCTATTTTCCATAGTTTAAGTCTAAAATAATCTTACAAAATTAGCTCATCGTCCCGTTCCAAACGGTGTATGATGGAAAAACATCTTGTAGCTGACAAGTGTTTTCAAAGATTCCATAAACGGTCGAGCCTGAGCCTGTCATAGAAGCATATAATGCTCCTTGTGCATAAAGGGTCTCTTTAATTTCGGACAAAGCTGGGTATTTTAGAAGTAAATGTTCCTCAAAATCATTTTTAATGCTTGATTTCCATGTGTGTATGGGTTCTTTTAAGGCAGATTTGAGCGGAATATCTGATTTCTTAGCTGTAACCCCCGAATAGGCTTCCGCTGTAGAAATATGGATATCAGGATTAACCAAAACAATGAACTTTTGCGATAAATCTAAGTCAAAATCTTCGAATCTATCGCCTTTCTCAAAACAAAAAACAGGTTTATTATCAATAAAAAAAGCACAGTCAGACCCAAGTTTTCGAGCTAAATCTTTTAATTCTTCATTTGTTAAACCAAGAGAATAGATTTCATTCAGCATTTTTAAGGTAAATGCTCCGTCGGCAGAGCCTCCACCCAAGCCTGCTCCCATCGGGATAATTTTGTGTAGATGAATGAGGGGGGCTTGTCCAGAAATTTTATCCTTTAATAATTGATAGGCTTTCAAGCATAAATTGGAACTTTCTTCTCCGGGAATTGCCAAACCTGAACTTTGAAAGGTAGGGATTGGCTTTTCTGAAGGGATGATTTCCAATATATCGCTCCATTGTACTGGATAAAAAAGTGATTCTATGTTATGGAACCCGTCCGTGCGTTTTTCGATAATATTGAGTCCGATATTTATTTTTGCATTTGGAAATGTAAGCATTTGCTGATTTTGATAATAAATTCTACTAATAAGAGATTGTTTTGGAATTTTCTTAATTTGGAAAATAGAGAGAATCGGCATATCTTATTTTATCGCTCAAAACAATTAAGATATTACAGACATTTTTTTAAATTGACCGATTCTTGGCGACAAGTTATTGAAAAAATAATCAATGACCAAAGAAAGCATAAATATAGTTTGTGAACCATCATCAATGCTTTTTTATATTCTTCGTAAAGGTGAAATTGCGAAAAATACTTTATCTCTTCTAAAATTGTGTATTAAATAGCTTTTGCAAATAATTGGTGTTCATTTTATAGAAAAATTGTTCCGTGACTGCTAAACATTCTCTTTTTAATAATTTATTCAAAAAGTACAATTTTAATAACTGAAAATGAAGCAATTATAAAAAATAATTTCAAAAATCCCCTAAGAATAATCATTCCATCTCAAATAATTCTTGAATATGTTTCAAGAGTCGTTCGGATACAGTTTGAATATCAATCATTTCACCTAGTTCTTGTGCCATCGACGTTACTGCCTTGTCATCAATGCCACAAGGGACGATATTTGAAAAATAACCCAAATCTGTATTCACATTCAGTGCCAAGCCATGCATCGTGACCCAACGACTTGACTTAACCCCCATTGCACAGATTTTCCTCGGATTCGTTTGTTTCATAAAATCTAACCAAACGCCCGTCAGTCCATCAATTCTACCTGCTTGTATTCCGAAATCTGCCAAAGTCAAAATCACGGATTCTTCTAATAAACGCATGTAACGATGAATATCCGTAAAAAAATTCTCCAAATCTAATATGGGATATGCCACCAACTGACCCGGCCCATGATAAGTAATATCTCCGCCACGATTGATTTTATAAAATTTAGCAGATTTACTTTTCAATTGATTTTCATCTAAAAGCAAATGTTCTTCTTTTCCGCTTTTCCCTAAAGTAAACACATGAGGATGCTGGCAGAACAATAAATAGTTGGTCGTTGCCTGCTGTTGAGAAATATCTAAATTTCGGTTTTGTACTTTTTGGGCAATGGTTTTTGCAAATAAGTTTTCTTGATAATCCCACCCTTCTTGGTAATCCACCATGCCTAAGTCAATAAACTCTACTTTTTTATTGATAATATTATTCATCTGTTCGTAACTTGCGGATATTTTATACAAAAGTAATAATTATTCATATTAGATAATCGAAAAATAAAATGATATACCCAATCGTAGCTTACGGAGACCCTGTTTTGAGGAAAGAAGCAAGAGATATTGAAAAAAACGAAATCGATATCAAAAAATTGGCAGAAGATATGTTTGAAACGATGTATGCCGCTTCGGGTGTAGGCTTGGCAGCACCTCAAATTGGTATGGATATTCGTTTTTTTGTCGTTGATGGCCGACCAATCAACGAAGGTGCCGAGTCCGAAGAGGAAATTGACCACTCATTAATTGATTTTAAAAAAGTATTCATCAATGCCGAAATTTTGGAAGAAGATGGAGAAGAATGGGGATATGAGGAAGGTTGTTTGAGTATTCCGGGGGTTCGGGCAGAGGTATATCGTCCAGAATTTGTTACTATTCGTTATTTTGATACAGATTGGGTAGAGCATACGGAGAAATACGAAGGGCTTGCCGCACGAATCATTCAACATGAATATGACCACATCGACGGTATTTTGTTCACCGACCATCTCAATACTGTAAAAAAACAAATGTTGAAAAAGAAATTAGTCAATATTAGCAAGGGAGATGTTTCAACCGATTATCGAATGAGATTTTCCAAGTAATTGATAGCCAGAAAGCCCACCATGAAACAGGATTTAAAGGTCACTTTGGTACAAACAAATCTCCATTGGGAAAACCCTACGGCAAATTTGGCCATGTTGGAGGAAAAAATATGGACAATTGATACCCAAACGGATTTAATTATATTGCCCGAAATGTTTAACTCTGGCTTTACCATGAATGCTTCTCGTGTGGCAGAGCCAATGAATTTGACTACTACTCGGTGGATGAAACAAATGGCGGCACAAACAGGGGCTGTTGTTGTAGGGAGTTTGATTATCTCTGAAAATAATCATTTTTACAATCGCTTGCTTTGGGTAAATCCGAATGGGCAAATAGATTATTACGACAAGCGGCATTTGTTCAGAATGGCAAATGAACACTCCGTCTTTTCGGAGGGAAATAAAAAAATCATCAAATCAATCAAAGGATGGAAAATATGTCCACTCATTTGCTATGACTTACGATTTCCAGTTTGGAGTAGAAATATAGATTTAGCGTACGATTTACTCATTTATGTCGCTAATTGGCCCAAAATCCGTATGTATCCTTGGGATTCCTTGTTGGTTGCTCGTGCCATCGAAAATCAATCCTATGTAGTGGCGGTCAATCGTGTAGGGGAAGATGGCAATCAATATCCTCATTCGGGAAATTCTTCGGTGATTGACTATGCCGGAAATGTTCTTTTTAAAGCAATTGACAACGAAATAATTCATCACCAAGTACTTGAAAAACAAGGACTTGATGATTTTAGAGCGAAATTTCCAGCATATTTAGATGCAGATAATTTTTCACTGAACTTCTGAGAGCATCTCAAAATAATCTTGATTTTCGTGGGGAATAATTCGTAAAACATTCGCCAACGTGAGCATAACCAGTGTTTTTGATGCGATTTTTCTTGGAAGTTTGGCAATATCTGAAAAAACATCAACCGTAATTTTTTCATTTTGCGACAAATATTTCATCAATATTTGTTCTTTTTCGCCATAATGAAATCGTATGTTAAGTGATTTTCTTTCTCCTTTCAAAACCTCCCGAACTTCCTTACTTGCCTGAACAGACTTGTCTGCTACCCTTACGTATGCTTTTCTGTTTTCAGGTACTCCATCTAAATCCACAAAATGTGGTTTCAATGGGCTTTTGTCTATACTGAAAATCAATACTTCCCTTTCTCCCTCCACAACAATCCTATCTAAATCATATTCAATGGAGGGATAAATATATTTATCAATCGCTTTTTTCAGAATATATTCATCTTCATCTGGAAATTTCAAACCCTTGATGCTTTTGTCATCTGCAATGCCGATAATCAATTTTCCACCATCGGTATTGGCAAAGGCTACCATTTCTCGAACAATTTTCTCAGGATGATTGGTTTTTAGTTTAAATTCGACATATTTATTTTCTCCGTGCCGAACAAGTTCTCTCAGTGCCTTTATATCAACTATCAATTGGGAGGCTTTTGTAAAATCCAGCATATTGGTCGAATTTTATATTTTTTATATTGCTACCTATTCTTCTCTTCCTAAACAATAGTGAAACCTGTAAAATTACAAAATGTTCAGTATTTTGTCAGGATTGCAAAAATATTATGCTTTGTCCAAAGAAAACAAAGTTTCTGTGCGATTATTCTGAATTTTTTGTTTGATTTGTATCAAAAGCCTAATCTATATGAAATTTTATTATTCACTTTTAGTTATTTTTTTCATGAATCGTACGCTCGATGCTCAAATGAAATCAATCGGTCAGATTATTCAATTTGACCCAAAACTTGAACAAATTTTATCCAAAGATTCAAAAATTGAGGTAATTGCCGAAGGTTTTGTTTGGTCAGAAGGACCTGTTTGGGTAAAAGATGATGATTTTTTACTGTTTTCTGATGTTCCTGCCAACACCATTTATCGTTGGAAAGAAACCGAAGGATTAAGAGAATTTTTAAAACCATCTGGCTATACGGGAGTATTACCGTACAGTGATGAGCCTGGAAGTAACGGACTGATAATCAACCAAAAAGGAGAACTAGTGGCTTGTGAACATGGCGATAGAAGGATTTCGGCAATGCCTTTTAGTAAAGGGGGCAAACGAACCATCGCCGACAATTATCAATCCAAAAGATTCAATAGCCCCAATGATATCGTTCAAAAATCAAATGGAGATTATTATTTCACAGACCCTCCATACGGTTTACCTAATAAAGAAAATGATTTGACGAGAGAAACGCCAATTTTTGGTGTATATAGGGTGCATGAAGGAAAAGTAAGTTTATTGATTGACTCAATGACCCGTCCAAATGGATTAGCCTTTTCGCCAGACGAAAAAACTTTATATGTCGCCCAATCTGACCCAGAAAGGGCATATTTAATGGCTTTTCAGGTATTGACAGATGGAAGTGTAGGCGAAGGACAAATATTTTACGACATGACGCCAATGGTGAAACAAGGTTTGCAGGGATTGCCGGATGGGCTTAAAGTTGATAGAAATGGAAATATTTTTACAACGGGTCCAGGAGGGGTGTTAATTCTTTCTCCAGATGCAAAATTATTAGGGAGAATCGAAACGGGGCAAGCAACTGCCAATTGTGCTTTTGGGAACGATGGTTCTGTATTGTATATTACTGCGGATGCTTATGTGCTAAGGGTTCGTACAAAGACAAAAGGAGTCGGTTTCTGAAAAATTCAGAAGTCGGCATTTTGACCGACTTCTGGTATTTTTATTTTCCTCCCACAATTACTTCGGTGAGTTCGTTCAAATAAGTCTTCGCCATTTCCATCACTTCTTCCGAACGAACGGCATTAATGCGTTGGATATATTGGTCGTAAAAATCAATTGGCAATTGGTCTAAAATTATTACTTTTTGTTTGTCGGCTACTTCAAAAGGGGTATTTAATGAACCAATGAATGCACCAATCATGTAATTTTTAGCAGTTTCTAGCTCATTTTCGTCTATTAACTCTGTTTTTAGCGTATTAATTTCCTTATTTATTTCATCAATTGTTTGTTGGGTAAATTCTTTCTTAACATCTGTTCCGACAAGCCAATAGCCGCCATTCTTTTGCGGAATAAGTGAGGATGAAATACCATAGGTGAATCCTTTTTCTTCCCGAATATTTTTCATTAATCTACTACCAAAATATCCCCCTAATATAGTGTTCATAACTGTAAATCTAAAAAAATCTGGGTGAGAACGGTTAAATAGCTTTCGCCCGATTCGTATAGAAGATTGCAAGTTATCTGGACGAAGTATCAATAATTCTTGAGAAGATATATCTGTTTCTACAAAAATGGCAGGCATTGATGTATGTGCATCAATCTGTATATCTCCAAATGTTTCTACGATATTCTCAATGATGGTATTATCGAATTTGCCCGAAAGGAAAATAGAGAATGTTTTATTTTTGATGTGTTTTCCATAAAACTCAATCAGATTTTCTCGAGATATTTGCTCGATTGCTTCCTGATTCAACGATTTTCCGTAAGGATGGTCTTTGCCAAAAATTTGCTCTCTAAATTTTTGACTTGCCACAAAAGAGGTCTTTTCAAGGTTCACTTTTAAGGCCTGAGAAGCAATGTTTTTTTGCATCATCAGCTCTTTTTCAGGAAAAATTGAATCCAAGATTAATTCTTTAATTTTTGGCAATAAAGTACCCAGATGTTTACTCATGCCATGAATGGTGATGACAAGCCTTTCAAAAGCTTGGGAAATTTCGATAAATGCTCCAAATTGGTCAAAAAATTCACTTATTTGAACACCCGTCGAAGTGCTGGTGCCTTCCATCAACATTTTAGAGACAAAAAAAGACTCTCCCAAACATTCATCATATTTGCTTCCTGCATCAAATATCAATTCCAAACGGACAACCTCTTGCTGACCAGCATGAATGGTATATAATTTAAGTGCATTGTCGAGTATAATCGAATGGGCTTGGGGAATATCCACATGATGAATGGTCTGTGAAGGAGGCGGAATGCTTCTATTTAATGTCATTTTATATTAAAATTATAAATTAGGCGATTTTTTTGTAAAAATAGGGATTTTTTTTGTTTACAACTATTTTATAAAAAAACGCAATACGAAACAAATTCGTACTGCGTTGTTGAAAAAATCATTTGGGTATTATTCTAAACTCAATCCATAGCAAGTTGTGCGGTATGAGCTTTGGTAAGTTCCACAAATCATCACCCCTTCTTCTCCGTTTTCTTTTGATTCTTTGAGAGCTGCTTTGAAATCATTGACCGAATTGATACGTTTATCCCCTACTTTCATAATCACAAAACCTTCCCTCATTTGGGTATAATCGGCAATATCTCCATCCAAAATCCTCTTGACCATCACGCCATTTTGAATGCCCATTTTTTGTTTTTCACCAGCACTTAATTCAGACAATTCGATGCCCAATTGGTCAAAAACTTTATTTTCAGTCACGACATTATTTTTTACAATATCTTTTCCACCATCTCGATTTCTCAGGGTTACTTCAAATTCTTTGATTGAGCCATCTCTGTTGACGGTCACCCTTGTAGATTCACCCGGACGTTTGCGACCAATCATTTCTTGTAATTTTGGACCGCTTTTTGTTTCGATTCCGTCAACTTTAATAATTACGTCTCCTTTTTTTATACCAGCAGCTTTGGCAGCTCCACTTTCTATCACGTCTGCTACATAAATTCCCGCATCAGTTTTTGTCTTTAATTCTTCTGCTTTTTTATCATCTAATTCAACCAA
>CAYUFZ010000037.1:5381-18356 GCA_964444025.1 uncultured Emticicia sp. | reverse complement strand
TGTCTTGCCAAACTAGGGTCTTTGTCAAATTGTGCTTGATTTAGGCCTCCCGGAGTTTGATAATGTAAATCGGAATATAAAGTACTAACGTTGATTGTTCGGAAAGACGATACAAAATAGCTTGCCCTCCAATTGAGTACATCTTTTTGCATGGAACTATTCTGACGATATCCGTCCAGTTGCGAGTGAGTATAAGACAATGCGGTATTGACTTTCTCCCCAGCACTTGTCCAGACAATATTTCGATTTTGCAATCCATAACTGCCAAAAGCTACTCCTACCTTCACAGAATTGCTTATCCCTGAAGATTTCACATCGGCCATTGCCTTATTTGAACCCATCAGCAATACACCACCCGTGCCAGCACCATAAATACTTCCAGCAGGACCTTTCAAGACTTCAATACTTCCGATAGTATTCAAATCTAAAGCATTTAAGAAAGTATTCCCATTACCATCTGTGAGAGGGATTTCATTCCAATACACCTTGACGTTTCTCACGCCAAATGGAGAACGCAGAGAACTCCCCCGAATCGCAAGACGATAACTCCCTGGCGAACGTTCCTCCATTCTGACACCCGCCAGAGTATTCATCACTGGAACTAAAGTTGTATTTTCAAATCTCTGAATCTCCTTTTGAGATAAATACCCAACCGATGCCGCAGTTTCGCTGATTTTTCTCTCATTTTCAAAGCCTCTAATAACCACTTCGCTCAATTGAAGTGTATCTGAAGGCGTTTTGACTTGAGCATAACTGCCATGAACCGCCATGATGAAGGCTAGTGTGTGTAAATAATTAAATTTGTACATTTCTATTTTTATTTGTTTTCAATGGTAAATGCCCCATGTTCGTACAATGCAAGTAGAGGAATCGACAAACTATCGGCTTGATGTTTCAAGGATTCGACCACGTATCGTTTGTTTGAATCATCTAAAATAATATATTTTGTCCGGAAGTTTTTCAAAGTTGGATACAGATTTCTAATAGAGTTATTCGACACTAAAATATAATCAGACTCCCCCCTTAGTTTCCCCTTAAATTTTTTCTGTACCCACAAAACTCTACTCCGATTTGTTTCTAACATCATCATCCCCTGATTGTTTTGAAATTGATTGGAAGCAATAAAATTTTTATGCACAATGCCTTTTTTATCAAAATAGTTTTTTAAATGAAAATCATATAATCTATCATTTTTAACCGACAAACTATCGGAAAGAAAGACTGCCGATTTTCCATCAATGATACTTATGCCAGATTTTTTAGGAATAAAATGAAACGTAAGTGTATGTTGGCGACTTTGTAGAAAGTCTTCCCAAATATTCATGCCAAACATTAGAACTACCCACACAAAAGTCCACTTTAAATACTTTATTTCCGATTTCAACAAAAAAAGAATCAAAAAAACAATACTCAAGTAAATCAAAAAAAGTTCAGCAACAGATACCGAAAACCCTTTTATTGCCGAATAAGGCAAAGATTCAATCAAAAATATACTTTTATTCAATCCTAACAAAGAATACTTGAGAATCCAAGTTAATAAATGAGCAATAAAAGGCAAAGAATTGATAAAAAGTAGTGCCAATCCTACAGGCAAAACAGCAAATGAAAAAAACGCAACAAAGGGGTTGGCAAGGATAAAATACGTTGGAAATTGATGAAAATAATAAAGACTTAGCGGAAAAGTCATCAGTTGTGCCGCCAAACAGACACAAGTTCCTTCCCAGACTGTCCGAATCAATAAATTATTTGGCGAAAGGAGAGCATTCAAATAAGGATACAACCAAACAATGCCAATAATTGCCAAATACGAAAGCTGGAAACCAACATCCAACAACCAATAAGGATTGATACAAAGCAACAACAACGCCGAAATAGCCAAGGTATTGTATATGTTTTGCCGTCTATTCAATGCACTACCCACCTGAATAAAACTAAACATGACAGTTGCCCGAAGTACTGTCGAGGATAGACCCGTAAAAATAGCATACAGCCACAAAAGGATAATAACAATGACGACAAAAAGAAATTTCCCATACTTGCCCCTATCTTTAATCCAGCCTAATATCCATCCTAAAAATAAAAACAAAATTCCCACGTGCATGCCCGATACCGAAAGCACGTGGATGGCTCCGGAAGCGGAATAGGCATTGAGCAAATCAGATTCGATGTCGTCTCTGATTCCGACAACCATTGCACTTGCTACGGCAAAGTCTTGTTTATCCACCAACCTTGTACGGAAAACGCTGTCGGCGTATTGATTGAGCCGATATGAAATCCCTGAAAATCGGGAAGGGGCTTCCTTCCCGATTTTCAGGGATTCTTTGCCCCAAAGAAAATGATGACGATAAATCCCTCGTTCTGATAAATATTTTTTATAATCAAACTCTTCGGGATTTTTAGGAGGTTCGACCTCTCTCGGCATATTTTTAATTAAAAATACCTCTCCATAAGCTGGTTTAGCATTTGTTTCTTTGTTAAAATACAGCAATACTTTTCCGGTAGTTGCTTTCCATTGGTGTGTACGCTGAATCGCCCGTATTGTGGCATCAACTTTATAGGTTTTATTTTTTTCTTCTGGATTGGACTGAATGACGGCTTGGTAATAATCAAATTCGCCTTGATTGATGTAATGATTTTCCTGATTTTTTTCAGTTTTGGTAAATGCCAATATCCAGCCAGCCGATACACAAACCAACAACAATGCCAGTCCTCTAAGGTATTTTGGGGCAATATAAATGCTTATTGTGAGACATACACACGCCAATACAAATACTACATAAATACCTTGATGAAAAAAGTCGCTCGTCCAATATCCAAGCAAACCTATGATAAAAAACAGCAAATATCTTATAAATGGGAACGAATGAAAGGTCATGTTATATTTTATTTAAGTACAATTGGTCGAACAACTTTAGTCCATGCGTCATAGCCTTTGGGTGTCATGTGAAGGCTATCTGCTATAAAAAATGCTCCGTTTACGGTGCCATCAGGTTTATACATAGAAGGGCGAATGTCTATAAACTGAAAATTTTTATGTTTTTTGATATAATTTACTATCATGGAGTCTATTTTCTGAACTTTTCCCCAATCTGCTTTTCGAGAAATAGACGGCTTCATAGAGATATAATAGACTTTCGTTTTAGGCAAACGATTCTGAATTTGAGTGGCCAATGCCGCAAAGTCATCAAAGGCTTGTTCGGGTGTTTTAGGCTTGCCCATAAACAAGTCATTTTCGCAATACAAAACAATTTTTTTAGGATTATACTTAAAAAGCATTCTATCGGCATAATAAGTCATCTCCGGAAAAGTCGAACCCCCAAATCCGTGATTGATAACCGCCAATGGACTGAAATCTTCCGTTAGGGTTTTCCAAAAACGAATACTCGAACTTCCGTAGAATATTGTTTTTCCCTGCAACTTTTCGATTCCGATAGCAGAATCTTTTTGCTCGTAATTTCTGATTTCTTTTTCAAGACGGTCTATTTTAAAATCTGGCTCATATTTTTGAGCAATGGGCTGATAAATTGCCGTTCTCGAACAAGCAAAACCAATCATCAGTATTCCCAAAACGGGTATTAAATTTCTTTTTTTCATTGAAATTAGGGTTGATTTTTATAATATTATTTCAAAAATAGTCAATTGAAAGCTTTCTTGGCAGGGAATTGTCGGAGAAAAAAAAATTAGGCTTAGATTTGTAAAAAAAATAGACCAAATGAATCAAAACATCGACAAGCTTTATCGCATTGCACAAAAGGAAGAACGACTCATTATCGGACTTATGTCTGGCACTTCGATGGATGGATTAGACGTTGCATTGTGCCGATTTAAGGGAGAGGGTGGCGAGACAGACGTACAAGTACTTGCTTTCGAGTCGGTAGGATTTGAAGAACAAGTAAAGGACGAAATTAGAAAAATATTTGCTCAAAAAAACATCGATTTTCAACAGCTCTGCCTATTAAATCCATGGATTGGTAACTTACACGGCGACCTAGTCAATCAATGTCTTGAAAAATGGAACATAGATGCAAATACCATTGATGTCATTGCAAGCCATGGGCAAACGGTCTTTCATGCCCCTAAAATACTTCACGGATTAGACAATTTTCCGAATGCCACTTTACAGATTGGTGATGGAGACCATCTGGCTGTTAAAACAGGAATTATTACGATTTCTGATTTCCGACAAAAACATTGTGCCGCAGGAGGCGAAGGGGCTCCGCTGGCTGTTTATGGAGACTTTCTCATTTTTTCTAAACTTGGCGAAAGTCGTATTTTATTGAATATGGGAGGAATTTCAAATTTTACATTTTTATCGGGAAATTTGGATGCCAACGAAGTTTTTGCAACTGATACCGGCCCTGGCAATACAATCATTGATGCTTTTGTAAAAAACCACCTCAACTTACCCTTCGATAAAGACGCAGCCTTGGCATCTCGTGGAATAGTGAATCAAGAATTATTGAGTGCATTAAAAAATCATACTTTTTTCTCACAAAAACTACCCAAAACAACTGGTCCTGAGCTATTCAATCTGGCATATCTAGAAAATGCCAAACAGCTGAGCAATACTGAAAATGTATCAATGGAAGATATCTTAGCAACTTTATGCAGATTTACGGCAGAAACAATTGCCGAAACCATCCATACCTTCCAATCAGATGCAACGACAATATTCGTCAGTGGTGGTGGCATGCACAATCCACTTATCATGCAATTCTTGAAAGAATTATTACCTTCTTTTTCGTTTCATAAAACAGATGAATTGGGCGTTTCGGGAGATGCAAAGGAAGCCGTATTATTTGCCACCCTTGCCAATGAAGCATTGGTAGGTGGAAAAACTAATTTTGGCACGAGAAAAGGAGTTCCAAGCGTAAGTATGGGAAAAATCTCTTTCCCTAACTAACAAAAAAGGAGGAGAATTTAAAGCAATTCTCCTCCGTATATTTTCATAAAAACTGAGGCTATTAAGCAGAATTTCGGCTGGCATTAATATTACCAAACAAAGAACGAGTAACCATTTTTTCATAAATCATTTTTAGCTCCTCATCTTTGGTTTCTTCGATTTTTTGCAAAGCATATTGTTGTATTGTCAGCAATGGCAATACAATTTTTTCACGATATCCAACCGAAAGCTTACCCAAAACTTCATTCTCCATTAGAGATTTCTGTCCAGAGACTAAAAGCATATTTTTAACAGTCAATAGGTACTCTTCATGAAGAATCGTCCAAAAATCGCCATATTCTGGGTCATTTTTCATGTAATAGGTCAATGGAAAATACGATTTAGTAAGAGCCATCATGCTGTTTTCCATCAATGTTTTGAAGTACAAAGAATTGCAATACAAATGTTTCAAGTCCTCGACCCTACCCTCTTCGATAACTTTCTGTAAGGCAGTTCCAAATCCGAAATATCCCGGAACATTTTGTTTCAACTGACTCCAAGAACCCACAAAAGGAATGGCACGCAAATCCGACAAAGCCAATTTCTTTCCCGAACTTCTTTTACTTGGACGACTGCCAATATTAGTTGAGCCATAATATTTTAAAGGACTTTTATTTTCCAGATAAGATACAAATTGCGGATGCTCTTTTAGCTCAAAATATTTCTTCACACCTGCATCTGCCAATTCTTCTATCAAATTTCTCTCTTTTTTATCCAAAATCGACCCTTCATTTTGGAAAACATCATTGGTAATACCAGCAGAAATCAATTGTTCAAAGTTAAACATTGCCTGAGCTCTCGAGCCATACATCGACGTAATCGTCTGCCCTTGTATCGTAATTTGAATTTCATTGTTGGCAATAGTAGGCCCTTGTGAGGCATAAAACTGATGCGTTTTTCCCCCTCCTCTTGCCGGCGGTCCTCCACGACCATCAAAAAATATCACTTCTATCTGATTTTTCTTTGATAGACGTGTCAATTTTTCTTTAGCCTGATAAATTTCCCAATTGGCTTTTACATATCCTCCGTCTTTCGTTCCATCAGAAAAACCAAGCATGATTGTCTGGTGGTTTCGGCGATGTGCCAAGTGTGCTTTGTAGTATGGGAGCTGGTACAATTCTGAAACTGTATTTTGTGAAGTATCCAGACCCTCAATTGTTTCAAATAAAGGCACAATATCCACATTCACTTCCGAGCTTTCAAATCCACAGAATCGGAACAATGCCAATACTTCCAAAACCGAAAAGATAGAGGTCGAATTGCTTATAATATATCGATTACATGCCTTTTCTCCGTTCATTTTTTGGATATCGACCATTGTTCGAATCGTTTTGAACGTATCTTTGATTAAGCTATCTTCAAACTCATCTTCATTGACAAGTAAGGAAGCGTTGGTCAAGAAGTTTAATTTTTCTTGATAATTCCATTCCGAATAAGGCTTATCTGAAATTTTGAATTTTTGATTAATCGCCTCCATCACATTTTCGTGAATGCTACTATCTTGACGAATATCCAAATTAGCAAAGTGCAATCCGAATAACTTGACTCTCAATATAAAAGTATCCAATAAATCTAAAAACAAACCATTATGCTGAGATATTAACAAAGCTCGCACTTCATTTAAAGAACCAATCAACTCTTCATAAGTTAAATCATTCTGCAAGCCATTCATATTTTTATGAATTCTGTTGCTTATTTGCGTCAGCATCGGCATAATTCCCTTGAAAGTCAATCGACGGCATACCTCCTTAAAATCATTGTAATAACATTTAAGGATACTGCTTCTAAGCTCGAAAGCTACTTTTTTCGAGATTTCTGCTGTTACGAACGGATTTCCATCTCTATCTCCACCTGGCCAAAACCCTAACTCTAAAATTGGGTCAAATTCCGGCTCTTCATCAAAAAAATTATTTAGTTTTTCATGAACTTCCCCAATCACACGGTAATATACATGTCGAAGATAAAAAATAATACTCTGAGCTTCTTCTAAAGGAGTAGGCTTCTTTTCGTTAATGAAGGGAGTTTTTCCTAATTGTTGTAAGATACCATCAATGCCATTAATATCATTTTTCTGAATATATTCTTCCAAATCTTGAATAATTCTAAGAACACTATTCGGATAAAATTGGGTCGGATGAGCTGTAAATACAATCCGAACCTTAAAATTCCGAAGTTTTTCTTTTACTTCTTCCAGTTTATTCTGTTGCTTTGCCAAGTCCAAAGTACTTGTAAGCGTACCTTTGCCGTTCAGAGGGTTTAGTTTCTCAAAAGCAGCGTCTTCAACACTATCAAACAACACCACTTGTCGTTCGATATAAGTAATAAATCGGAATAACAAATCTATTTTTTCTTTTTCGTCTTTAATACTGGTGTATTGATTGAAAAAAGAATCAATGATTTCTTTCGGCTCTTTTCCTTGTTCAAAACTCACTTCTGACAAGTCATGCAAAAAGGGCATTAACTGACCGATTTTAGTCATTTTGTCATAAGGCAACCTCGAAAAAAGGGTATTAAAGACAAGATACTTATTGTGCACTTCATGCGTAAAAACCGATTCGATAGAATGTTTTGACATTTTTTAAGCAGTTTTAATATTTGGTTTAGCAAAATACGTAAATTTCTACTGCATGTATATACATTTACAGAATAAAGTTTGGATTTTCTTGAAAAAATTAAAATTTTTCAAAACAAAAAACAATAATTATCATTTTTTACAAATGAAAAAATCTTTCTTTCTCAATTTTTGTTTGATTTATTAAAGCTCTACTTCAATTTTAATGTTTAAATTTGCCACTCAGCTCTTAAATGCAAAGCAAGGCTATGAATTATCCGATTTATTTAGACTATAATGCCACCTGTCCTATCGATGAGAAAGTATTGAATAAAATGCTCCCTTTTCTTAAGGAACATTTTGGCAATGCAGCAAGTGCCCACCATGCTTATGGATGGAAAGCAGCCGAAGCGGTTGCGGAAGCTCGACAACAAATTGCCGAACTTTTAGGAGCTTCGGAGAAAGAAATTGTTTTTACGAGTGGAGCAACAGAATCGGTCAATTTGGCAATTAAAGGGGTATTTGAAGCTCTATCGCATCGTGGAAACCATATCATTACTGCTCAAACCGAACACAAAGCTGTCATCGATTCGTGCAAACATCTCCAAAAAATTGGAGCCGATATTACTTTTCTCCCCGTTGAGAAAGATGGCAGTATAGACCTAAATCTTTTGGAAAACAGCATCCGAAAGGAAACAATTCTCATCTCTCTGATGGCTGCCAATAACGAAACCGGCGTGCTTCACCCCATTCGAGAGATAAGCGAAATTGCTCAAAAACACCAAGTTCTTTTTCATACAGATGCCACGCAAGCGATTGGTAAAATTCCTTTTGATGTAACAGCATTAAACATTGATTTACTGAGCCTTTCGGGGCATAAAATGTATGCTCCCAAAGGAATTGGAGCATTATTTATCCGAAAAAAAATACAAATATCCCCGCAAATCGATGGAGGAAGACACGAAAGAGGCTTACGCTCTGGCACGCTGAATGTCCCTGGGATTGTTGCCTTGGGTGAAGCTTCGGTGTTGGCTATTGAACAAACAGAGCATGATTTCAAACGAATTTCATTGTTGAGAGATTGCCTTGAAAAGGCTATTTTAGAAGCAATGCCAAATGCTTTTGTCAATGGAAATACCAAACAACGACTGCCTAATACTACTAACATTTGTTTTGGTAGCGACATTGATGGCGAACATTTGCTTTTAGCCCTAAATAAAATTGCGGTATCGAATGGTTCTGCCTGTAATTCGGCAAGTACCGAGCCAAGCTATGTCTTAAAAGCCATGGGATTAGACAATACCCAAGCATACAGCTCCATTCGATTCAGTTTGGGACGAATGAGCCAAGAAACAACCATCAATACCGCCATCCAACACATAGCGGAGGTATTAAAAAAATATTGAACCCATGAAAGAAATCGAACAAATTCTGAAAGCTTATCAAAAAATAGATTTTTCTACCCAAAAAGCAGCCCTGGCAACCGTTGTTCGGGTGGAAGGCTCATCATACAGACGTATTGGTGCAAGAATGCTTGTATTTGAGTCTGGAGAATGGATTGGAGGAATCAGCGGTGGCTGCCTCGAAGGGGATGCTCTTAAAAAAGCTCGTTTGGCAATGGCACAAAACAAAGCCTCGCTCATCACATACGACACCACCGAAGATGACCCTTTTCAAATTGGCGTCGGATTGGGTTGCAATGGTATTATCGATGTATTAATAACTCCTTTGAACCATGAAAATCCGTCTAATGCCGTCTTAAATTTAGCTCATTGCATCGAAAACAGACAGGCTAATTTGCTTCTCACAGCCACGCACGTACCCCGTGAAAATGAAACAATTGCCTTGGGTGATTCGTGGGTCTTGAATGATACAACAAGCTTTTTACAACATTTCCCCATCAAAAAAATAGGCTCAATATTAGCCTCCGAAGCACCGAGAATCCTTTCTATTGGAAAATCCGAGATCTTCGAATTAAAAATTGGGAATAATCAAATTTTTCGTTTTTTATTTGAAATCATTAATCCCGCCATTCGGGTCTTGATTTTCGGTAGCAACTATGATATTTATTCCTTGGTACGTGCCTCCAAAGAATTAGGCTGGAAAGTATGTTGTATTTGTAACCCAACTAAAATGCACCCCTCTCTCTTTGAAATGGCAGACGAAGTGCTGACAAAGGATTTACTTCCTTCTATCGACAATTTTACTGTTGCTATCTCGATGTGCCACGACTTTGAAAGCGATTACAAAAATCTATTGAAACTTTTAGATACCGATATTGCTTATATCGGTTTACTCGGCCCTAAAAAACGAACATTAAAGATGTATGACCGAATGGAAAAAGAGGGGATACAATGGCAAATATCAAATGAAGAAAGAATATTCAGCCCAGTGGGTTTGGATATAGGAGCCTCTACTCCCGAAGAAATCGCTCTTTCCATTTGTGCAGAAATAAAGGCTTTTTTTACTGGTCGAACCGGAAATCATCTAAAATTTAGAAGCAAACCCATTTACGAAAACTAACATCGATTGATTAAATGATATCTGTGAACGAAGCTGAAAATGTCATTTTTCAGCAAAAAATAAACCTAAGTAAAGAAAAAGTTTCACTTTCTTCTGCCAACGGAAGAATACTTGCAGAAAACTTATGTGCCGACAGAGATTTCCCACCTTTCGACCGTGTCATGATGGACGGTATTGCTCTTTCTTTTGAAAATATGCCCGAAGATGCAATACTTTTGAATATCGAGGGAATTGCTCCAGCAGGAAAACCACAACAAGTACTGCAAAATGCAAAAAACTGTCTGGAAGTGATGACTGGGGCTATGCTTCCCTCTCATTGTGACACCGTCATTCGCTACGAAGACTTGAGCTTGCAGAATAACATGGCATTGCTTCATATTCCTAAAAGTGATGTAAAAAAAGGTCAAAACATACATAAAAAAGGAAGCGACAGACGAAAAGGAGAAATAATTGTACCCTCCGAAACCATACTTTCGCCGGCAGAAATAGGCATTGCGGCTACCATCGGCAAAACAGCAATCGAAGTTTATACAAAAATTCGTGCCATCGTCATTGCCACTGGAGATGAAATTATTCCAATTCAAGAAAATCCACTCCCGCATCAAATTAGAATGTCGAATGTCTATACATTACAAGCAGCTCTCCTTCAATATGGGGTCGATGCCGATATAATACATTTGCCTGATAATCAAAAAATCATAGAAGAGAGCATTTCCACATTTGTTCAAAACTATAACCTCATACTATTAAGTGGAGGAGTCTCTGCCGGAAAATTTGATTTCGTCCCGAAAGCACTAGAAAACGTAGGCATGGAAAAACTTTTTCATCAAGTAGCTCAAAGACCCGGCAAACCATTTTGGTTCGGAAAAGCAAGCAATCAATGCCTTGTTTTTGCCCTTCCTGGCAATCCGGTATCCACCTTTTTATGCCTCATCCGATATGTAAAACCATGGATACTTCGCCAAAATAATCATTCAGTCAACGAGCCACGAGCTTGTTTGGCAATGGATTTTCATTTTAAACCTAATTTGACACTATTTCTCCAAGTAAAACTCAAATTTTCCGATAATGGACAAATGATTGCCTATCCGATTGAAGGAAATGGGTCGGGAGATTTGGCAAATTTAGTTGAAGCAAATGCTTTTTTGGAACTTCCCCAAACAAATGATTTTTTCCGTGAAGGAGAAAGCTTTCGGGTATTTCCATTTAAAAATATCCTTTAAATACAATTTACTCCTCCTATCTTACCATAATTTTCAAAAAATAATTGATAGTATGCTTGCATAATAATTTTAAAATCCTTTATCTTTGCAACAGTATGCAAGCATAATAAATATTTTGATATAAATACCATGTCAGCTGTAGAAAAAAAAGTATCAATCAAAGGGGGCGAGTTTCTAATTAAAGATGTAGAAGCTCAGGATATTTTTATTCCGGAAGAATTTACCGAAGAACAATTGATGATTGCAGAAACTTGTAGGGACTTTATCCGCACGGAAGTTGCCCCTCGTTTTGCAGAAATCGATGAAGCGAAAAGTCCGGAATTGATGACAACGTTGATGACAAAAGCCGGAGAATTAGGCTTATTAGGAACGGCAGTTCCTGAAGAGTACGGTGGTTTTGGTATGAATTTTAATACCTCTATGTTGGTAGCCGAGGTATTAGGAACTGGGCATTCTTTTTCTGTGGCACAATCTGCTCATACAGGTATTGGAACATTGCCTATCGTTTATTACGGTAATGAAGCACAAAAAGCTAAATATTTACCTCTATTGGCTTCTGGTCAGTGGAAAGCTGCTTATTGTTTGACCGAGCCGGATTCTGGTTCTGATGCCAATGCCGCTAAATCTAAAGCTAAATTGAGCGATGATGGGAAACATTATATTTTGAATGGGCAAAAAATGTGGATTACCAATGGTGGATTCGCCGATTTGTATATTGTTTTTGCAAAAATAGACGATGATAAGAATTTAACAGCCTTTTTGGTCGAACGCACCTATCCGGGCATCACGATGAATGAACCAGAGCATAAGCTCGGAATCAAAGGCTCGGATACTAGACAAATATTCTTCAATGATTGTCCAGTTCCGGTTGAAAATATGCTTTCTGACCGAGGAAATGGCTTTAAAATTGCGGTAAATATTCTGAATGTAGGTAGAATAAAATTGGGAATTGCGGTTATTGGTGGCTCAAAAGGAGCATTAAACCATGCCATCAATTATGCCAATGAACGCAAGCAATTTGGCACTTCTATTGGAAATTTCGGAGCAATTAAGCATAAACTAGCAGAGATGGCAACACGCATCTTTGTTTCGGAAACAGCCAATTATCGTGCTGGTCAAAACATAGACGATGCTATTGAGGATTTGAAAGCTCAGGGCATAACAGATGCAGCGGCAAAACTAAAATCGTTGGAGCAATTTGCAATCGAATGTGCTGTGATGAAAGTACATAGTTCGGAAGTATTGGATTTTGTAACAGACGAAAGCCTGCAAATTTACGGAGGAATGGGCTATTCGGCAGATGCTCCGATTGAGAGAGCTTACCGAGATGCACGTATCAACCGAATTTTTGAAGGGACGAATGAAATCAACAGAATGCTCATTGTGGATATGCTATTGAAGCGTGCCATGAAAGGCGAATTAGATTTAATGACCCCAGCAATGGCTGTTGCGAAAGAAATTATGTCTATTCCTGATTTTGGAGCTTCTGACGACGAAGGCATCTTTGCTTCTGAGAAAAAAGTTATCAAAAATCTGAAAAAAGCCGCATTGATGGTAGCTGGAGCTGCTGTTCAAAAGCCCACTCTTCGCGAATCTGGTGATTGGATTGCCTCGGCTCTGGATTTTGCTGTCGGATTTGAAACCCGACGCTGAGTCCCGAGGTCGTCAGCGGCTGTTCGGAACCCCGCACGAGAAGGACTCCGGCGAGGATTTTTGGGAGGAGCTGGTGGTGCCGG
>CAYUFZ010000037.1:3495-5371 GCA_964444025.1 uncultured Emticicia sp. | reverse complement strand
CTGAAAAAAGCCGCATTGATGGTAGCTGGAGCTGCTGTTCAAAAGTTCATGATGAGCTTGTCGAATGAACAAGAAATTTTAATGAACATCGCCGACATGGCAATCGAGATTTATGTAGCAGAATCTGCTTTATTGAGGGTAGAAAAGCTAATTTTATCTAAAGGAGAAGAGGCTGTTTCACTCCAAAAAGATATGGCAATAATTTATCTACATGAGGCAGTCAATCGTGTGAATCAGGCTGGAAAGGCAGCAATCACTTCATTTGCAGAAGGGGATGAACTTAGAGTCATGCTCATGGGATTGAAACGATTTACAAAAATTGACCCAATAAATTTGAAAGATACACGCCGACGCATTGCTGATGCCATGCTACAAGCAAATAAATATATCTTCTAAAGAAATTCACCAGGGGTGCTTGCTTAGACATTCATGGCTTAGAATCAACAAATAAAAATCAAATAAACCGCCTTTCTATTTTTGAGAGGCGGTTTTTTATTTTTTAGAAAATCCGTACCTTTGGGGCATCAAATAAAAATGTCAGTACCAAAACCACATTTATTATTCGTCATTATTAACAACGTAAATAGAAAATTCAATGGCATACGGACTACTTAAAGGTAAAACAGGCATCATCTCAGGTGCATTAAATGAAAAATCAATCGCTTGGAAAGTGGCGTTGAAGGCTCATGAAGAGGGAGCTAAAATTGTTCTTACCAATGCTCCAATAGCAATGCGTATGGGAGAAATCAATAAATTGGCAGAAGTATGCGAAGCTGAAATTATTCCAGCAGATGCAACATCCACAGAAGATATCGAGAATTTGTATCAAAAATCAATGGAAGCCGTTGGTGGAAAATTGGATTTTGTTTTACATTCAATCGGTATGTCTCCGAATATCCGTAAAGGTCGTCCGTATGGAGATTTGAATTACGATTGGTACATGAAAAGTTTGGATATTTCGGCATTATCGTTTCACAGATTTTTACAAGTTGCCGAAAAATTAGACGCTGTCAATGAATATGGCTCATTTGTTGCTCTGAGCTACATGGCTGCCCAACGAACATTCCCTTTTTATACCGATATGGCAGAGGCTAAAGCCATGCTTGAGTCTATCGCACGTGGGTATGGATACCGTTACGGTAAATTGAAAAAAGTACGTGTCAATACCGTTTCACAATCTCCTACCGAAACCTCAGCAGGTTCGGGCATCGGAGGGTTTGATAAATTCTTTGATTTTGCAGACAAAACAGCCCCTCTTGGAAACGCATCTGCGGATTCTTGTGCAGATTATGTCATTACTTTATTCTCAGACCTTACAAGAATGGTAACGATGCAAAATTTATTCCACGATGGCGGATTCTCTAATACCGGAATTTCGGAAGAAATTATGGGTATTATGAATGATATGAAATAATTGAAGTACATGACACACAAAACACTTAAAGGTTTTGTGTGTCATATCATTAATCAATAGAAGTCATTTTTAGGCAAACTGGCGTAGGAACAGATATTTTATTTTTCGTTGGTGTTAATTTTCCCGTCCTAAAGTTCCGTTTAAATATCGTTATACTATCCGTTTCTTGGTTGGCTACTAATATATATTTTCCATTGGGGGTAATCATAAAATTTCGAGGAACTTTTCCCAAAACAGGCTCATTTCCAACATATTTCAAAGTTCCATCTTTTGAATTTATCTCATAAATCACTATCGTATCCGTAGAATTGTCCGAAGCAAATGTATTTTTTCCTCCAATAGCATCCACAAATCGATTCGAGCCATATAAAAATTTGCCGTCTGGCGATACATGAATATCGGCACTAAAATTTTTGGAAGGTTGAGGATACGAATTTGGCAAAGTACTTACTGTCTGAAAGG
>CAYUFZ010000037.1:0-3485 GCA_964444025.1 uncultured Emticicia sp. | reverse complement strand
ACATACTTACCGTTATCCTATCCATTGCGCTGTCTTTCACAAATTCTTGAAACCGCTCCTCTGTCATTTCTAAAAAGTCTTTTTTGGTAAAAGTTTTAAATTCTTCGCGGAGTTTAAATTCTTCGTTCATCGTATAGACGTCTCGCTTCTTCGCCTTCACACGATTCCAGGGACATACTTCCTGGCAAATATCACAGCCATACACCCATTTGCCATTAGGATGAAAATCGAGATGTCTTGGGCCAGAACCTGCGGCTAAATCAGTTGAAGATGGACGACCAACCGATAACTCTCCACTTGATACATTCAAAGAATATTTCATCAACTTATCAATTCCTAAATCTGCCACAAAAACATCTTGATTATTAGGAGCAATATTGATTGAATGAACGTGCGGTTTTTCCTGACGATTCACATTAGGCCCTTTTCCAGTATGATTGATAATGGATTGTGGTTTGTCCAATGAGCCATCGACACGAATCGGTAAAATCGACAAATTACCCCCAGTATAATTTCCTACAATGGCCCATTTGTTTGTTTGGTCGAGGCTTATATGACATGGATTTGCCCCTCCGGTTGTCTGAGTGTTTATTTTGTCTAATCGACCATTTTGTTTGTCAAAATTAAAGGCAGAAACAGAGCCTTCACCTTCTATTTCACCTACGGCGTACACATGTTTTTCGTCAGGAGAAATTGCCAAAAAAGAAGGATTTTCTATGTTTTTTGCTATACTTATGGCTTTAAATTTAGCAGAATTACAATTAAATTTATATAAATAAATTCCTTCGCTTTTCCCACGTGTATAAGTACCAACCAACAAATAACGTTCAGATTTCACTTGAGCAAATGCAAGCGTAGCCACAAAAAAGCCAAGTATGGAAATGATTAATTTCATATTAAGGATGAATGGTTTTGGTCAAATAATATATTTTTCATTGTCAAAGATAAATATTTTTTTTTACTTGCATCTTTAAATTATACGATATGAATCAAATCATAAGTTCACCCATAATCACCACTGTTCAATCCGAGGCGGATGTACGAGGAATTCTTTTGCTTCAACAACAAAATTTAAAGAAAAACCTCAGCAAAGAAGAAATGGCAAGCCAAGGGTTTGTTACGGTTGAGCATGAGTATGCTGTGCTAAAAGCAATGAATGAAGCCCAAGCCAGTGTCATTGCCAAAGACGGCGATACAGTCGTAGCTTACTGTCTGGCGATGTTGCCAGCGTTTCGACATGATGTCAAAGAATTAAAAGTTCTTTTTGAAGAAATTGACCAAATAGAGTATGAAGGGAAATTTTTAAAAGACTTCAAATATGTCGTAATGGGGCAAGTATGTGTCGGAAAAGGCTTCCGAAGTATTGGTTTATTCGATAAAATGTACCAAAAACTTAGAGAAGAATTATCGAATACATTTGAACTATGTGGAACAGACATCTCTATCAATAATCCACGTTCCCTAAAAGCACACGGAAGAGTCGGATTTGTGGGGGTAAAAGATTTTGAAGATTTTGCTCTAAACGAAGTTTGGCGAATTGTGCTTTGGGATTGGAGAAATACACAGACAGACCTTTAAAACACAGGTCTGTCTGGATATTATTTATTATTATTTCAAATTTGCCAAAGCAGCTTTCACACGAGCGACAGCCTCCACCAAATTTTCATCTGAAGCGGCAGTTGACAAACGCAAACAATTTGGAGCACCAAACGAGCCACCGCCCACTAGAGCCACGTGAGCCGTTTCAAGCAACCACATACAAAGTTCGTCTGCATCTTTGATTGTTACGTTTCCGTCTGATTTACCAAAATAATAACTTACATCAGGGAAAGCATAAAATGCACCTTCTGGCATATTAACTTTGAATCCTGGAATTTCACGTAGCAAGCCTACTACTAGGTTTCTGCGACGTAAATATGCTTCTTTCATCATCGCAGGGGCTGAAGTATCTTCCCATGCAACCACAGCAGCCCTTTGAGCAATAGAGTTTGTGCCAGAAGTCACTTGCCCTTGCAATTTTTCCACTGCATCAGCAATCCACTTTGCTGCGGCAATGTATCCCAAACGCCAGCCAGTCATTGCAAATCCTTTCGCAAAACCATTGACAGTAATGACTCTATCTTTCAAACTTGGGATAGAACCCATGCTGAAATGACCTTCATCCGTAAAATTGATATATTCATAAATTTCATCTGCTAATACGAATACATTTTCATGTTTTTCGATAACTGCTGCCAAGGCACGCAATTCTGCCTCGCTATAAATAGAACCGGTAGGATTATTTGGCGACGCATACATAACGATTTTCGTACGACTTGTAATGGCAGCCTCTAGCTGTTGAGGAGTTACTTTAAAACCATTATCAAATGCACCCTCTACAATCACAGATTTTCCGTCTGCCAATTTTACCATCTCCGAATAGCTCACCCAATAAGGAGCCAATATCACAACTTCATCACCTGGATTAATCAAACATTGAATAACATTTGCCAACGAATGTTTTGCCCCCGTAGAAATCACAATGTTTTCAGGCTTCCAATCGATATTATTCTCTCGCTTTAATTTGTCTGCAATTACTTTACGTAATTCTGGAATACCAGCTACTGGTGTGTAGTGGTGAAAACCAGCGTCAATGGCTGCTTTTGCAGCATCACAGATATGTTTGGGAGTTTTAAAATCAGGCTCTCCGACAGATAGATTGATTACTTTGTGACCCAATGCCGCTAATTCACGCGACTTTTTCGACATACCAAGCGTAGCTGATTCTTCCAACGCATTGATTCTGTCAGCGACTAAATTTGATGCAGACATGATAATTATCTAAAATGTATAATAATAATTAATAAAATGAAGCTATTTACATAAATTCGGGTGCAAAATTACGCCCTTTCTATTGGAAAAACCAATAATTTTATCATTATATAGCATTACGAGCTACAAAATCGTTATAGGACTATATTAAAATTGTTTTTCACATCGTTTTATCCAAAAATATTCCTCAAAATGATACATGCCAAGCCCCTATTCCTTGCATTCGTAATGCTTATTCTTAATAGCTGTGCTTCTTCTTCTCCTTACGTAAGCAAGAACTTCAATGAAGCCAAGAAAAATCATCGAACGATTGCCATTTTGCCATTTTTCGTTCATTTTGAAAATCCTTACACCAAAACCAAAAAAGAAAGCCATATTTTCGGAAAAAGAGAGCTGGAGGCAAGTCTTGATTCTCAAAAAGAATTATTCATACACATTGCCAAAAAAATCGAAAAAGGACAATATGAGTTTTCTTTGCAAAATTTCACAAAAACCAATCAGATTCTCAAAGAAAACGATATTTCCATCGCCTCCGTCGATATGCAAAATAAAGGATATTTAGCTCAGATTTTAGGTGTAGATGCGGTCATTTATGGCGACTTGTCTATTACCATCAGTCAATTATATTCTTCTATGTATCCCACAATGCCTAATCCGACCTTTCGTAACAGAGA
>CAYUFZ010000036.1:15790-18357 GCA_964444025.1 uncultured Emticicia sp. | reverse complement strand
AATGTTTGAAACAAATTGTTTAATAAATACTTCAATCAGTCTTTATCCCAAGTTAGTACTCCTTTTTTGATAATATAATAAAAACCGGCCATTAACAAAGACAGAAAAACAACCATTTCTCCGAACCCGAACCATCCCATTTTCTTAAAGTTTACAGCCCATGGATACATAAAAATTACTTCTACATCAAAAAGTACAAATAATATCGCTATCAAAAAATATTTAATGGAAATTGGCGTACGAGCATCTCCTACTGTATCAATACCACACTCGAATGGAGCATCTTTCAACTCACTTTTACGCTTTGGACCAATGGCGTGTGTCACGACCATCGTAGTCACAATAAAACCAATTGCAGCTAACAATTGAACCAATATCGGGAGGAAATCTGAAGGCAAAAATTCTTTCATACTAATCTTTAATTATTTGGTTGTATTTGTGTGCTTTCTCAACTCCAAAATTACTACGGTAAACTTTAGAAACAAAATAATTTAGGTTTGAAAAATACTTTTTTAAATTATTTAATCATTATTTTAATACTTTCATCAAAACTTCCACTTTTAAGATTAAAAATATAAGTCCCACTTTCAAAGTTACTCAAATCCAAGCGTTTCTTTTCTTTTAAATCCGTAAATGACCTTACTGTCACTAATTTTCCTGAAAGGGTGTATATCGACAACAAAGCATTGGGACTATCCTCAATGGTTTCGACGGTCAAGACACCATTGTTGCTTGGATTTGGATAAATTCGAATTCCCCTCGAATCTGGCACTGAAATCAATTGCACATCACTGAGGGCAGAATAGCAAGTCAAACTTTTTCCATCAGATAGGTTATGTTTCAATGCCGCTCGAACCGAATATCCTCCGGAATTATCTATCTTAAGTACTTGAATCGGTATATTTAATAATTGATTATCTTTATACCATTCATAATATTGATTAGAATAATAATAAGCAGCCCTTGCACTTAGCTGAAAAACTCCGTCTATTTGTACTTGTGGTCTTGCTGGTGTATTTTTTTGTGATATATTAATAGAAACAGCATCTGATTCACAATTGTTTAGGTCTTTAATCTTCAAAATATAAGTACCTGGCGAATTTACCGTCAATTCTTTTGATGCAAGCACATTATTCCAATAATATTCAGCAGCTTCATTGGCAATTAGCTTTATTGGATTTCCTTCACAATAAGCAGCCAATTCATTACTTGTCGAAATTTTTGCAATCGGAGAAGGAACTTGAGCCAATTGAATGCTATCTGTAAATGATTGACAACCATTGTTTTCTATCAAACTCATCAGATATTTCCCTGGCTTATTGACCGATATGGCTCGGGTTGTATCACCTGTACTCCAGCTATATTTTTTGGCAGATTTGATATCTGGATATAATATAATGCTATTTCCTTTACAAAACTTGGCTAACTCGTCTGACTTAATTTTTATCAGCCTCGGACTACCGACTATCACGTTTTGAACAATTGTATCCGAATTACAACCATTGTCACCTTTGACAAATACCGAAAAACGACCAGAATTACTTACATAAATTGATTTCAGAAAAGAACCAGTACTCCAATAATATTTGGAATAATTTCCTTCAACAGTTAATTTAACAGTTTTTCCTATACAAAATTCTGTTGGACCATCGGTCGAAATTGACAAAGTTGGTTTGGGCAAATATGCCAGAGAGTAGTTTGCAGTTGAAAAACAGCCATTGTCATTGGTTGCTTTCACGGTATAAACCATGGACTTTTTGATAAAAATTGAATTGGTTTGAGCATTCGTACTCCAAATTAAATTTTTACCTCCGTCCACATTTGCTGTCAATTGGATTGAATCTCCCTGACAAATAGGAGATTCCTTATTTGCTACAATCGCAATTTTGGGTGAAGGCAGGCCATTTAGACTAATTGAGTCAGATTGTGGAGCTTGACAAGCATTAATCGAGACATTTTTCAAGGAATACACCCCTCCCTTAAAAACCTTAATAGATTGTCCACGCTGCCCATTACTCCATACATTTCCAGTTTCTAAAGAAGAAGAGATAGTTACCCCAGCTTCTTCACAAAAAGCAATATTTCCTGAATAAACAATTTTGGGTATCTGAACACCATTGTTTTTACGAATGACAAAACTTTGCGAATAAAACGTATTACCGATTTCATCAAATACTTTTAAGGAAAAAGCCCCCGAATCCGCCTCAATCGAATTGTTGATACTTCCATTTGTCCATTGATATTTTGAATACCCATCAACCGTCAACTTTAGTTTGGCTTTCCCATCCACAATAGTACACACAGACTTGATTGTCGGCAAAGGCATCGCCGACAAAGGATTGGAAGAACTAAAGAAATGATTATCTAATGAATTATCCCAATACTCTGCCGCCAAATCCAAGCCACCTTTATGAAAATGAATCCCATCTGCACGGTTTTCTCCTTGAATTAAATCAGTATTAGGCCCTGCAAATACCCCCGGGATTCGTGAAATTAGGTAGTTTTGTCCTTCTACAACATTCGGATGAAAATCAGGATTATTGGAAGCCCTAGCAATGACCCAAGCC
>CAYUFZ010000036.1:602-15780 GCA_964444025.1 uncultured Emticicia sp. | reverse complement strand
TATCGCCAGTGTGTATGGCGATACGGCGGGTATGCATCTGTCCTTGTTTTTTCAATCACGAATTTCATATTTTCATAATATCGATCGGCTGAATACATGGCATCGCTTTCCCCTTGCTGCCACAAAACTGCCCGAACGCCTGTTCTGGTCACATACATTTGCAAAGCCGATTGCAAAGCCAAATACCGCATACCTGCCGCACTGATAAAAATAGGTAACTCTTGTCGTAAATCTTCGCCCAAGGCAGAGCGACGCCATACATCTGTACCAATCCCACCCAATGCCGCTCCATAAAACAACACAGGTACATTTAATTTTTTTACCAAACGATTGCCTAATCTTGCCCAAAACCAAGGAACATAATTATATGGAGCCATCTTGGTACTATCCCCCATTTGCTTAAATTCAAATGGTAATTTTGACTTATCAAATTTACCCTCATAAAAGTCAATAGTAGAAACCCTATCCTCTTTTGTACCCAATACACCACCCGAATACGTGGCATCTCCTTGAGCATTCGACTGTCCGGCAACGATAAATACCTCTCCCACACCAACTCTATTGACAGAAGCAGAATCCACGATTTTTCCGTTCAATAATCCACGTACCTCAATTTTATACCAGCCACCTTTCAAAACCAAAGAAGTCTTGAATATGCCATTACTATTAAATTCGGACGATTTTTGCCAATAACTTGGCGTACCCTGCCCTTCTGCCATCGGAACAGCACGAACTTCTATGTCATCCAATAGTTTTTCATAACTTCCGGCAATGGTTACAGCAGCTTCATTTTGATTATTCCTTTGAAAAACAATTCTCGAAATTGGAAAATCAATTGAAACTTGAGCAAAAGAAAATGAAACACTTAAAAGCAGAAAAAATACCGATATAAGTTTCTTATCAACCATTTTTTTACAAACCAACAATTGTATTATCTTAAATAAATTTTAATAATTTTGTATGTATTTAATACACGATTTCTTCATGCATATTTTGCCAAATCACATCTTTCAGATGTTCAATTCCAAGATTTGTACGAGAGGAGAAAAAGACATAAGGCAAGTCTGCTGGAATTGTTTTTTCAATGGCGTCTTTGATTTCATCATCAATCAAATCAGCTTTCGAAATCCCTAATATTCTTTTTTTAGTCAATAATTCAGGGTTATAGTTTTCAAGCTCGTTCAATAATGTTTGATATTCCTCATACGGACTATCAGAATCAGCCGCAACCAAAAATAGTAGAATGGAATTACGTTCGATATGTCTTAGAAAACGCAAGCCTAATCCACGTCCTTCAGAAGCCCCCTCAATAATTCCTGGGATATCCGCCATGACGAATGATTTAAAATTCCGATAAGCAACGACCCCTAAATTGGGGGTTAAAGTTGTAAAGGCATAATCCGCAATTTCAGGCTTTGCAGCAGACACACTCGCCAGCAAAGTAGATTTTCCAGCATTCGGAAATCCAACCAAACCTACATCTGCCAATACCTTAAGTTCCAGAACTATCCAAGATTCTATACCCGATTCTCCGGGTTGGTGATATTCAGGAGCTTGATTAACAGAATTTTTGAAATGATAATTACCCAGTCCCCCTCTTCCACCAGGGAGCAAAATCAGTTCTTCTTTGTCGTTGGTTACTTCCCCCAATATCTCACCAGTTTCAGCATCTTTTGCAATAGTGCCTAGTGGTACTTCAATAATTTTATCTTCTCCTTGGCGGCCTGCCCTTCTTCCACCTTCTCCCGCAACCCCATGCTCTGCTTTGATATGCTTTTGATATTTCAGGTGAAGCAATGTCCAGAAATGCGAATTTCCTCTCAAGATAATATGCCCTCCTCGCCCACCATCACCTCCGTCGGGACCACCATTAGGCACGTGTTTTTCTCTTCTAAAATGTCTTGAGCCTGCACCACCATTTCCCGAAACACAATTAATCTTTACATAATCTATGAAGTTGCTTGCCATTTTTTTAAAGGAATATCATTTAACATAAAACAAAAAGTAAAATGAATTGATTATCCCATATACAAAGAGACAAATCATATCATTTTACTTAAATAAAATTTTTACAATGCGTTATCTATCGCTGCACAAATTTCGTCAAAAATTAATTCTATTTCACCAATACCATTTACCTTTACCACTTTTTCTTGGCTTTGGTAATAAGGCAATACATGAATAGTTTTTGAGAAATATTCATCAATTCTTTTTAACAATTTATCTTCATCATCATCGGCTCTGCCGCTAACTTTTTTTCTTTCGGCAATTCTTGACTTAATTTCGTCTTCATTTACATCCAGTTGCAAGACTAAATTTATTTTCTCACCTTTTCCTTCCAAAAATGCATCCAAAGCCTCCGCTTGTGCAACTGTTCTTGGAAAACCATCGAAAATAAAACCAGTAGCCTCCTGATTTCTTTGCACTTCCTCTTCGAGCATATCAATCGTGATTGAATCGGGCACTAATAAACCATCTGCCAATATTTGTTTCACTTTTTGCCCCAAAGCAGTATCATTCGAAATATGCATTCTAAACATATCACCTGTTGAAATATGGGCAAGTCGATATTTTTCAATAATTTTTGCAGATTGAGTGCCTTTTCCCGCACCCGGAGGGCCAAAAATAACTAAATTGAACATATAATATTGCTGTAAAATCCCTAGAAAATCTAAGTAAAGTATTGATTAAAAAAGAACAAAGAACAAAAATAAGTGCAATTTTACAATTTATAAACTAAAGTATGGAAAAATATTTTTAGCAACAAAAAAGCCCATTCAAATTGAATGGGCTTAAATTTATTTTTTGGGGGCAACACCACCACTTTGTCCACTTGGAGGACTCGTCGGCGTTGTACCTGTTGCGGCAGGGGCTGGCCCTGTAATACTTTGCAATACTTGTTGAGCTTTTGTATTGCTTGGGTCATATTTCAAAGCAATATTCATATACTCCGTTGCTTTGGTTGTATCTTTATCTATAATTAAAGCTCTGTATCCCAAATACCCATAAGCTTCGGAGAAATATTTTTTATTTTTCTCATCAGCCTTATTTGCTTCGGTAGATAAAGTTATATATTTCTCATAATAAGGAGCCGATGCAAAAGTACTGTCAGTAGGATTTGCATATTGTTTTGCTCTTGCTTTTTGCATATAAGGAAACAACCAAGTGTCTTTGTACAATTCAATAGCTTTTGAGTAAACAGTATCTGCTTTTTCATAACTTCTTGCTCTCATATAAGCGTCTGCCAAATAATAATAATCCGAAGCAGTACCACCCTTTTTAGAATTAGCAATATTTTTTTCTAAAGCCGCAGCCAATTTATTCCAGCTTTTATTTGCTTTGTAAATATTTGCAATAGCCGTTGAATAATCAAAAGTTGAATCTCCTTTTTCAACAGCCAATTCCATATTCAAAATTGCCAAAGAGTCATTCACTGTTTTAGCAGTAGCATCATTAATACAAGCGTACGCACGACCCAACATTCCATAATCAGAAGCCAAATGTCTGTCTTTATTTGCCTGATTTAAAAACTCCTGAATATTTTTCACAGCATCAGCACATTCTCCCTTTTCGGTTTGGATGTACCCTTTCAATCTGTATTTGATGGGGTCTTTTTCTGTTTCAAAAATTTGCCCCAAAACACTCATTGCCCCTTCATAATCTTTACTTGCAGTGGCTAATTTGATATAACGCAATTTCGCAGCAGCCGTTGCTTCACTCTTATCCAATGCTTGTTTAGCATATTTTGCCGCTGTAGGAAACTTACCAAAAGTGGTATATAATGAACTCAAATACTGATAAGCTGGAGCATAATCAGCATCAGCTTTGATTGCTTCTTCAAATTCATTCGAGGCTCTTTGATAGTTTTTACCTTGGTACCAAACACGACCCATCAAAGTTTGTATTTTTGCCAATTTCTGACCAATAGCTTTCGCATTTTCAAGAGCAGTCATTGCTGGTCCTCCATCATTTTTAATCAAATAAGCCTGAGCCATCGCAATGTAATAATCAGGATTATTTTTCACTTTTTGCAAATCCAAGCCCGCCTGAATATTCAGGATAGCCTCTGCAGGGTCATTGATTTTTTCTGACAAAGTATAGGCTTCACCAATACGGAAAAACACATCTGAATTTTTATTTTTTGTGTCTTTTTTTATCAAATCAAAGTCTGCCTTTGCACCAGTGGCATCGCCAGATAAATACTTAACCGTTGCCAAACCAACTCTACAAAGTGGGTCTGGGCGTTTGGCATCCAAGCCTGCTCCTTTTCCGAAAGCATCTTTTGCTTTCTCCAAATCCATCTGTCCATCTTGTAAATTAAGATAGAAATAGCCTAAATAATAATAATTCTCAGCAGTCGGAGTGGTAGATACCAATTGATTAAAAATTTTCTCAGCGTCGTTGTATCTCTCAGCATCCAAATTTTTCAGTCCGTCCTGCACAGTTTGTGCCATTATGTGGAACGACAACGCCAGAACAGCTACCGCTGTCACCGACAAAGATTTTAAAATCTTGTTCATTTTTACTTTAAAAAAGTTAGGTTTACAGATTCCTGATTAAAATTCCTTAGAAATTAAAATTAATTTTTTGCAAAGTTATAAAAAATGTCCTTTTATTAAAATTTTTTATAACAACCTTTCTAATAAATTGCACATTTTTTATGTACAAACGAGATATATGCAAATAAAATATAGATGAAAGCGATATTTTTATTTGAAAGACGCTTTTTTATCCAAAATTATTTGTCTTTCGTAAATATAATAAGGGATTAAACCAGCTTTTTCTACCACAAGTTGTCCTATCTGAGCACAGCAGAAACGAATGAATGCACTTGTCAATCCATAACTTTTCTTTGTATGAAGCATCATTTTTCTTTCGAAGGGATATTTTCTTGAGCGAAGTGTTTGTGTATCGGGTTTATAATAAACTGTCTCATTTTTTGGAGAAGACACCCCTAATACCTTTATTCCACTCAAAAACGCTCTACTTTGCGAATCATCCGCATCACTAATCCAATTAGTACCGATAAATCCAATGGCATTGGGATTTTTCTGTATGTACTCTATTACTTCTTTATTTCCATTCGCAGCAAAAATATTTGCATTCTTTACTTCTTTCAATCCCAATGAACCCATAATCAAGTTCAAATTACTTGAGTTCGATTGGTCAAAAACCAATTTAATTTCTTTTTTAGTATTTCCTTGAAACATTGATTTTAATTCTAAAAAACCAATATTCTCTATACTTGAAGCAGGATTGGTGATTAACGCAACGCCATCTAGTGCCATTTTTGCAGGCAAATATGGGATTTTATTTGAAGTAAATACTTCTTGTTCGGCAGGTGTAGCTTCCCTCGTAACCAAAGCAATATTTACCGAATCATTGAGCATTAACGACATTGCCCGATGCTCAGGAACATAGAAAATATTGATTACCGCATTGGGGTAATGAGCATTATAAGCAACTTTTTGTGCCTCTGCAATGGGTTTTAGCGATTCATCGGCGGCAATATTAATGGTACCAGAATTGGGGAGTTCTTCTTGATTGGAAGGCCGGCAATTCCACACGATTATGGCAATAAATGCCAAAATTAGATTTTTTTTCATTTGAAATTGATTGAAGTTGGACAAATTAGCTTTGAATATTAAATATTAATTTTGACATTTCCAAAACTTCAACAATAGTAAATAAAAATAAAATTAAAAAAAAATATTCTATCGATAAATACAAATCCTCAAGGGCGAATATCAGGCTCCATCGTCTTCAGAAGCTATGCCATTAAAAATCCTATCACCATCTGAAACGTTCATATCTTGCGTATAACCAATCTACTGATAGACATTTGTTTTAATTCTCCATCAGAATATTAAAAACTAAGCTGTCAGTCAAAGCTGCTGATGATTTATTCTCAATTTAAATTCTACTATCAACTTTTCTTATAAAAATGTATTTAAAAATTAAATTTTGTAATTTTTCCCAAATTCTTATTTGGTTCACTTTCAATTCTGATTCGTCTAAGTCCTTTCTTTTCTTGCTTGCTAAAAAAAGAAAGGCGATTCCGTCAGTCCAAGGCTTCCACGCAGAACAACCATCCAACGCTTTCAATGGACTTATTTATTTAGTTAGTTCAAAAATTAAACATACTATATAAATTTTTTTAATAATCGTATTTTTTGACCTTCATACAAACAAAAAGAAAACCACTCATCTCTGAGTGATTTTCTAGCACTTCTTGTCAAATCTATTTATCAGGGCAACTGTTCTACCATAAAATCAAAGTTGTATAACTTCGAACTCAAATTCACGGGGTATTTATTAATCAAATTGAACAAAATGAAGGCTGTGTCGCTGCTCGTTCCTACGTACTTCGCCTTTCCATCCATGTTGATGTCGCCTGTGAAATAAACGGGGGTAACAAAATCATAATTGTACAACGAACTCGTGTTGCCGCTGTAAGTAATCACTTGAGATAATATCGCTGGGCCGTCTGGCGATGTGCCACTATACTTCACCTTCCCATCGCTGTTGCGGGCATTCCCTGCCCATAAGCCCATCTTACCATTTCCTAATATTACTTGCTCACTGCCATCATAACTACCCAAACTTCCATCACTCAAGACCAAGCCCTTGTCCCACGTCTGTGCAGCACTCATCGTCGTGAAATCTACAACAGTACCACTCGTCGATAACATAATTGCACTACCAGTCATCGCTCCCAAATGATGCCGATGCTTCACCGATACATAATAACTCATCCCAGCAGCTCCCGCAAACGTCACTGGCGTAACCCCATCGCTCGACTCAACCACATCACCGTCTCGTTGCACCAATGCGGAACGGGTCTTTATAATTGTACTCGAATTGCTCGCATCTCGCAACTCCACAAATACCCAATCCACTATCGCATCATTTCCAGTCACACTCAACACATTAGAACCTATCGTCTGCCCACCACCATCGCTCACTTTTGTAAAGCGATTGTTGTTCATCCCACTAAATGGCTCCGTTTGGGGAATAACATTTAATGTCCGCAAATTGTCTCGCATCAACGCATCACTCGCTCCACTTGGATTGAAAAATGCCCCTTGTAAAAACACTTTCAACTGCAACTGGACATCCGTATTCACTGGACCAGTCACCACGTGAGTCATCGTACTAGAAGTTGTCGTATTACTAGTACAACCCAACGGTATCATGCTATTGGTTGATGTAAATGTAATGGAATAATTACCCGAATTGCTAAACATAATTGTTGCTGTACTCCCTGTGCCACTACTAGGACTCGCTCCGATACTTGGGCTTACCTTCCATCCCATAATTCCCAGAACACCGCCAGAAGCACTAAACGTAACACTCTGACCAGAAATAGATTCTCTAGTGCTTGAGCTACTATTAATAGTAATCGGAGAAGGAGCTGCACAAGGATCTAAACCTACCGCTATGGCAGAACTACTCGTCTGCTGAACAGGTAAACAAGTCCCATCGCCTAAATTAGTGATGCTAAAAACAACGGTGTACATTCCAGAATTACTAAACGTGATACTCCCAGTACTCGTTCCAGTTCCACTCATCGGCGACGCTCCAGCACTTGGAACCACCCTCCACTGCACATTCGTACTTGGGATACCTCCACTCAAACTGAAACTTGCCGTACTCCCAACTCGAATAGCCGCACTACTTGGACTTACACTCGCTGTACTACTACTCGGTGTAGGACATGCACCAGGAGGCGATTCCACCAAAAATTTATTATTGGCAGTGGCATAACTAGGAATAGTACAGCCGCCACTAGGTACAGTACTATTGGTAGTCGTAAACAACACTTCATACGTACCCGCTATTGTAAATGTAATCGTTCCGGTATTAGTTCCAACTCCAGTATTTGGACTTGCACCCGTAGCCGGTAAAACGACCCAACTTGTACTAGTCCCACTACTAAATCCACTCAAACTAAAACTCGCTGTATTCCCAACGGTCGTTTTGGCAACACTCCCACTCACGACTCCTGGGTCTATCGGACTACAAGGAACACAGCCCTGTATCGTTACTAAAACAGAATCTGATGGACTAAAACAATTCTGACTCTTATCATAATATAATAAATAATAAGTGCCACTAGTACTTACAGCACTGCTAGTCAAAGTATCAGAAGTGCTTGTGGGTACTTTTTTCTTACTCCAAACTAAGCTTGTTCCTATTGGCTTACTCAATCCATTCAACAAGCTTCCTAAATCAACACTAGTACTAGGACACACATTCGTACTTGTAGTCGGATTCAATGAAGGAGCCACACTACAATTCGTACATTGTTTGATGCTTCCATTGATAGCATTTACATAAGTAGAAGCATAATTTGACACCCCACTTTCTGCCGTCGTTTCCTTGCTATCAGCATATCCATTTGCACCAAAAGGGCCAGCAACTTTATAATTAGCTGTTGTTAGTGTTGTTGCTCCAGATTCAAAAGCATCACTACAACCATCGCCATCAGAATCTAAATCCAATCGATTAGGGATTCCATCTCCATCAGAATCACAAGTGGCACTCGAAGGGTTACATGCCGTATTCTCTACCGAATCCAAAACCCCGTCATTATCATCATCGATATCTATGTTATCTGGAATTCCATCTCCATCACTATCCAAACAATTTTTTATACCTGAATTTGTGGCATTTCCGTAGCTCGCTGTGTAATTTGGTATGTCACTATCTGCACTGGTTTCTTTGGCATCAGCATACCCATTTGAACCATAAGGTCCAGTAAACTTATAATTCGTAGCAATATTCGTTGTTGCACCAGATTCAAAAGCATCGCTGCAACCATCGCCATCGCTATCTAAATCTAAACTATTGGGGATTCCATCTCCATCGGAATCACAAGTGCTTGTGTTTATATTAGAGATGATGATATCGTCCACTAAAAAATCATCGCCATTGGATGAAAATACAAATTGTAAGGTATTAGATGAAGAAAAAGCAGACGATGGAATGAGAAACGTCACATCAGTAAAAATGACCGTGCTATACACTGGAAATGAAGAGATGGAGGCTGAAGCTCCGTTAGATGCAGAAACACTTGTCGTTGCTGAAAGACTAGGAATATAAAAACTACCATATTTTACATTATTTATCTTTACATCTAAAGTTGCGGTTTCAAAACTTGCAGTCCCATTATTATAACCACCTGCTTTTATTTTTACTTTAAGGGTTACAAATCCGGAAGAAGTAATAATATTCGGTTGCCCAAAAGTTGTTGAAAGAGCAGAATTAGATGCCGAGTTCAAGAAGTTTTCAGCATAACCTCCTCCACTTATTGCCCACCCTGCACCAAGAGACCAACCACTCGTGCCGGCTGCAAAATCCCCATTTGGTATCAAATTGCTTGTAGGACATTCTATAGAATCCAAAACACCATCATTATCATCGTCAATATCCTTATCATCTGTAATTCCGTCGCCATCAGTATCCGCTACGGCAGTAGAAGAAACTAAGAATTGAGGATTACTTTTTACTTTTTTGACCTGAGCCGCAATGCTCAAGCTAACGAGAAGAATAAGTGTAAAAACGCTAAGTAAATTTTTTTTCATTATAAATAGTCTGATTTTTGCTTGAATTAAAATGTATCCATCTTGTCCCTTAAATCAAGCAAAAATTAATCCATCAGACTAAACCAAAACGACAATAATCTTATCAATTATGTTTAAAATTCATTTCATTGGGAATGAAAATAAACAAATAAAAGAGCTGTTCCTTATCAGGGAACAGCTCTTTTATTTGTTTTGCTAGAAAAAATTAAGCTTTGCTCGCTTCCTTACGTTTCATGTAGAAATAAAGCAAAGTAAATGGGAATAATACCATCGTATTCAAGGTCGCTTGACCCGCCGCCAACTCCATTTCATCGCCCGTTAGACCTGCTGCCATTTTCTCAGCTTTTGCAGAATCAATCCATTTTCCGATAATTGGTTGGAAAATCGAAGTTGAAAACATTCCTACTCCTCCAATAATTGACATACCTAAAGCCCCGCTCAAAGGAACTTCACGAGCCACAAATCCAACCATATTTGGCCAAAACAATGCTACACCCATCGCAAAGAAAACTGCCGAAACATAAGCCATACTGCCTGTTTGAGTGCTAAATAAATAAATTCCGATGGTTGCTAATATTGCCGAACCTAGCAAAACTCCCGTTTGACCAACTTTGGCAACAATAGGCCCTGCAAAATAACGAATAACCGCCATCAAGCCTGTTACCAATGCCAAAATAATCATTGGGCTAGCTCCACTCTTACTCATAATCAGACCTGTCCATTGTTGAGGACCAAACTCTGTGATAGCCGTCAAAGCCATACAACAGAACATAAAAATATACAATGGCGTAAACATTGCTTTCAAATTTTCTCCCACTGAAGTCACCGCCTCTGATTTTGGTTTAGGGAATGCCTGTCCCCAAAACAATACCGCATAGATAATTGTCGGGATAATGATAAACCAAATTTGTGTTTGCCAAGAAGCCCCAGCATCCGTCATGAATTTAGAAATCAAACTTCCAACCACGATTCCTCCCGGAAACCACATGTGAAAACGATTCAGCATTTTGCTCATTTCTCCGCCTTCATACGCATCTGCAATCATCGGATTACAAGCAGCTTCGGTACATCCATTTCCTAATCCAATTAAGAAAGTAGAAACCAACAAACCATTGTATCCTCCAAGAAGCTCAGGATAAATAGTTAATAAAATCCCCAAAGCATGAGAAACAAATGCAATTTGCATGATGACTTTAGGTCCAACAGAATGATAAACCAATCCACCAATAATCATGGCAATTGGAAAACCAAGGAACCACATGGAATTAATGAAGCCTAACTGCTCGGCAGAAAGACTGAATTGCTCACCCAACTGAGGTAAAATACCTGCACGGATGGAGAATGAAAATGCCGTTGTAATCAAAGCAAAGCAACTAGCAAGAAAAAGTCGATTTTGATTGACCATAGTTTAAGAGTTTTAAGGTTTTATAACAATTGAGACGTAAAAATAGGATAATTAAAAAAAAATCAAAAGAAAATATAAATTTTAATTGTTGTTTAGACACTTTTTCGGAAATTTGGAGTTAATATTGAATAAAAATCAATCAATTGAATCATTCAAAATCTGTTTAACTATTAAACTATCCATTAACTCAAAATTACATAAAACTATGGCTCGTAAAATACGAATCGGAATGGTGGGAGGCGGAAGAGGAGCATTTATCGGCGGTGTACATCGTACAGCAGCCGCTATTGACGGAGAATTAGAACTAGTCTGTGGGGCATTCAGTTCCACTCCTGAAAAATCAAAAGCTTCCGGAGAAGATTTGATGCTTGACCCTGAGCGTTGCTACGGAGATTTCAAAGAAATGATTGAAAAAGAATTGTTGCGAGCAGACAAAATCGATGCCGTTTCGATTGTTACCCCCAATCACATGCACTTTGCCCCTGCAAAAATGGCCCTAGAAAATGGGTTCCATGTCATTTGCGACAAACCTGTTACTTTTACGCTTGATGAGGCGGAAGAGTTAAAAGCTCTAGTCGAAAAAACGGGATTAACTTTTGCCTTGACCCACAACTATACTGGGTATCCGATGGTTAAACAAGCTCGACATTTGGTAAAAAGTGGCATTTTGGGTAAAATTCGTAAAGTAGTTGTGGAATATCCACAAGGCTGGCTTTCATTTTTAGAAGAAAAAAAAGGATATAAACAGGCAGAATGGAGAACAGACCCTAGTCGTTCGGGCATCGCAGGCTCAGTAGGCGATATTGGAACCCACGCCGAAAACTTGGCAGAATATATCACTGGACTTAAAATTACGGAGATGTGTGCCGATGTCACTACCTTTGTGGAAGGTAGATTATTAGACGATGATGCCAATATCTTATTACATTTTGATTCAGGGGCAAAAGGAATTTTGCAATGTAGTCAAATCTGTAACGGTGATGAAAATAACCTGAATATTCGTGTGGCTGGTGAATTGGGAAGCATACAGTGGTTTCAGATGGAGCCTAATACGCTTTACCACCGCACACAGACCGAAACAAGAATTTATCGTCCATCGGTTGGAAATTTATGCCCTGAAGCCAAAGCTGCTACTCGTTTGCCGAGCGGACATCCAGAAGGCTATTTGGAAGCTTTTGCCAACATTTACACCAATTTCGCCCGTACGGTTCGCAAACGAATGAATGGAGAACAACCTTCTGAAATAGACTTGGACTTCCCTACTATTGAAGACGGAATTCGAGGTATGAAATTTGTAGAAACGGTGATTGCTTCTGGAAAGAGCAATGACAAATGGACAAAATTTATGGAATAAATATCAAAATCAAGCACATTTAACTCATATTTAACAATGACAACGATTAAAGGACCTGGTATTTTTTTGGCACAATTTATGGGCGATGAAGCCCCTTTCAACTCATTGGATACCATTGCAGATTATATGGCAAACTTGGGTTACAAAGGTATTCAATTACCTACATGGGATGGCAGAGTAATCGATTTGCAAAAAGCAGCCGAAAGCCAAGGATATTGTGATGAACTGAAGGGGAAATTGAAAGACAAAGGTCTTGAAATAACAGAATTATCGACACATTTACAAGGGCAATTGATTGCCTCTCACCCAGCATATAACAGCATGTTTGATGCTTTTGCTCCTGCTTCTGTACATAACAACGAGCCTGCTCGTAGGGAATGGGCTGTTCAGCAACTGAAATGGGCAGCAAAAGCTTCGCAAAATTTAGGGCTAAATAGTCATGTTGGTTTTTCAGGAGCATTAGCTTGGCCATTTTTATATCCATGGCCGCAACGCCCGAGCGGTCTTATTGAAACAGCATTCAAAGAATTGGCAACACGTTGGAAACCAATTTTGGACTATTACGATGAGTGTGGCGTAGATTACTGCTACGAATTACATCCAGGGGAGGATTTATACGATGGCTCTACTTTTGAAATGTTTGTAGATTATCTAAACGGACATCAAAGAGCTTGTATCAATTATGACCCGAGCCACTTTGTACTCCAACAATTGGATTATTTAGCTTTTATTGACTTGTACCACGACCGTATCAAAGCTTTCCATGTGAAAGATGCAGAATTTAACCCTTCAGGAAAACAAGGCGTTTATAGTGGGTATGCAGGATGGGCTAATCGTGCCGGAAGATTCCGTTCTTTGGGAGATGGTCAAGTAGATTTTAAGAGTATATTCAGCAAACTTTCGCAATACGACTACGATTCTTGGGCAGTATTGGAATGGGAATGTTGTGTAAAATCTTCTGAACAAGGAGCTGCTGAAGGGGCACCTTTTATTCAAAGTCATATCATACAAGTAGCTACTAGAGCTTTTGACGACTTTGCCGCTACTGGAGCAGACGAAGCTGTCAATAGAAAAGTATTAGGTATTTAACTTATCTCCGAAACTACTCCCATTGTAGGAGTAGTTTCTTAAAGAATATTCAATCTTAAAATATAAATCTATGAAATTGGTATCAAAAATTATCTTATTGGCTTTCATCAGCACAGCAAGTTTTGCTCAAAAAAAAGGAAGCTGGGTCTCATTAACCGACGGAAAAACATTCACGAATTGGCATGTATATAACAAAGCTGGACAAGCAATCACGGATAAGTGGAAAATTGTTGATGGAGCCATGGTGTTTTCTGGAAAAGGGAAAGGCGAGCCTCATGGCGACGACTTGGTTTCTGATAAAGATTATGAAAATTTTGAATTAGAGTTGGAATGGAAAATTTCAGAAGGTGGCAACAGTGGGATTTTTTATGGCGTTTTAGAAGATAAAAAATATGGTGTTCCATATCTAACTGGGCCTGAAATTCAGGTATTGGATAATGAAAGACATCCTGATGCAAAAGAGGGCAAAAATGGAAACAGAAAAGCAGGCTCTCTCTATGACATGTTGCCTTCAGCTTCTGAAGCAAAGCCAGCAGGCGAATGGAATAAAGTGAAGATTGTAAAAAATAAAGGGCAAATCACTGTCTATCAAAACGGTAAATTAGCCGTTTCTTATCCATCGGAAGGAACGCAATGGGATGCCATGGTGGCAGACAGTAAATTCAAAACTTGGCAAGGTTTTGGCAAATATTCAAAAGGAAAAATTGGTTTGCAAGACCACGGTGATGTGGTGTCTTATCGTAACATTCGCATCAAAGAACTTTGATATTTTCATGATTTTCCCTTTGTACAAAAAAAGGCAGTTCTTCAAAAAGAACTGCCTTTTTTGTATTCAATTTGAAAAATTACTTGGCAATTTCAACACTTACCTGACGAGCATTGATTGTTTTTCCTTGCATGCCATCCAATACTTTTTTCACATCAGCTTGAGGTACTTCCACAAAGCTAAATTTGTCGTAAATATCTATTTGACCAATGGCTCTTCCTGCAATTCTTGCCTCCGAAGTAATTGCTCCAACAATGTGATTAGGAGCAACATTGTCTTTTCTTCCAAGACTCAAAAATAATCTTACCATATCAGCATTTCCAGAACCCCTACGCTCATCCGAACGACGACCACCTACTGGTCTTGTGTCTGTTCTTCTCTCACGTGGAGAAGATTCCCTCGAATCTCTGCTATCTCTTCTACCACCAACAGAGCTACTTCTACTTGTTGAACCAAATCTGTCAGCACTTCGGCTATCTCTTCTACCACTGTCTCTAAAAGTATCCAATAAATCCGAGTCAGAGATAGTGGTTTTAACATCCCCTACCTGCATTTTCAAAAGAGCAGCCATAATTTGGTTATCAGCAAAACCTTCTTCAGTCAGCTGATTGACAATATCATCAAAGCTATTATCTATGCCCGCTGCCAAAGTTTCTTTTACCTGTTCGACAAATCTCTGATGACGAATTTTAACTAATTCAAGATAAGTTGGGATGACCCCTTGCTCAATTTTCCCTTTTGTATAATTTTCAATGCTTCTCAAAGACCCCCTCTCACGAGAAGAAATAAACATAAAAGCCTTTCCTGTTTTGCCTGCACGACCTGTACGACCGATTCGGTGAACATAATACTCAAGGTCTTGCGGCACATCATAATTAAATACGGCATCTACACCCGACACATCAATTCCACGAGCCGCCACGTCGGTAGCCACTAAAATAGTCGTAATTCCTGCCCTAAATTTACTCATTACCTGC
>CAYUFZ010000036.1:0-592 GCA_964444025.1 uncultured Emticicia sp. | reverse complement strand
GTACGAACTTGCTGACGCATATCCCCATGAAGACCTTCAGCCGCATAGCCACGTAATTGTAAGTCACTTACAATTTCATCGACTTTTGACTTAGTATTTGCAAAAACTAGCATTAGTTTGAGGTTATGCACATCAATCAAACGAGTCATTACTTCCATTTTTGCCTCTTTTCTGATAGGGAAATAGAATTGCTCGATATTTGCGTTTGAGATTTCAGTTTTTACAGTTTTGATAATTTCAGGATTTTTCTGAAAACGCTTGGCAATTGACAAAATTTCTGGCGACATAGTTGCCGAAAATAAGACCGTTTGGCGTTCTTCAGGAGCATAAGACAATATTTTTTCAATATCATCTCTAAAACCCATGTTCAACATCTCATCAGCCTCATCTAAAATCACAACCTTTATTTCACTCAAAACCAATGTTTTGCGATCAATATGATCCATAATTCTACCAGGCGTACCAACCACAATTTGTGAGCCTTTTTTAAGTGCCAAAAACTGTCGTTCATAAGATTCGCCACCATAAATGGCTGCGACATGCAATCCTTTTTTGTACTTTGCTAATTTTTGAATTTGCTCTTTTACTTGTA
>CAYUFZ010000035.1:12865-18569 GCA_964444025.1 uncultured Emticicia sp. | reverse complement strand
AGGGAAATAGTCAAAGCATTATGAATGCGTCTGTTCCTGAGCTAGAGGAGTTTGTATTTTGCAACAAAGCACTCAGCCTGATGCGTACCTCTTTGCATTAACACGAAATAATCATTCATTGCTGTATAATTAAAATAAAGTTTTTTTGCCTAAAAGTAAATGAAACTCATGTATTCAGATAACTTCATAACCAAAGTACTTATAATAGAAGATGACAATGATTGGGCAACAATCATCAGCAAACAATTATCCTCTATTGAGGGATTTGAAAGTGTTGGTGTAGCCGATACCTACGATACTGCCAAAACAATGCTTCGGGATTTAGAGCCTGATGCCTTGATTTGTGATATTGTCTTTGAAAACAAGGAACTTATTTTTGATTTTTTAATTGAAAATGAAGTTGAAAACCTACCAATTATTTTCACTTCGGCATTTATTGATGAAACTTTTCTCGAAAACTCGAAAAAATTTCATTTTTCTTTGTTAATCATCAAACCTTTTCATTTCTTAACCCTAAGTTCTGCATTACAGACGATTATTGAGAAAAAAGAAAACAGCCAGCAAGAAAAAGTAAAAGATGAGAATTTTTTGAGTGTTCGGGGCAGACAAAACATCAAAAAGCAGCTTTCTTTCGACTTGATTCACTATATCAATGTAGAGGGGAATTATTGTTTTATTTATTCCGAACATGGCAAGTATGCCTTAAAAATTTCTTTGGCAAAAATGCTAGCATCTTTGAATGATAATTTCATACAAATCCATAAAAATTACATCGTTAATGTACAAAAAATTGACAAAGTAATGCTTCAGGAAGCAATGGTCTTTATCAATAGCGACCCACAGACGATTATTCCGATTGGAAAAAGGTATCATAAGCATATACTCAGCTATCTTTCAACCCAACCATGATTTACTTTTCTTCAAACGACGAAACGCCTAATTTTTCGAAAAGGGTCTTCCAATAGATGCTTATTGTCGGATTGTTTATTTTGCTGGAAGCAGTTGCGTCGAAAGGCAGAATCATACTAACCGACACTTTGCTTAATTCAATTTGAGTACGATTGATTTTTTCAAAATCTTGAATCGCCCAATTTTTTGCTTCTTCCTCATCTTTTGGTGCTTTTTTCTGAAAATCACGCCCATTCTTTACACTTTCAATCATATCGCTCAAATAATATACCTGAACTCTTTCTGCCTCTCCTGCTTGTACTTGAGCAATCACGGGAATACTTGCCAATATATTTGTTTCTAAATTAGAGGTACTTGTATTTTTATTCATCAAAGCATTGCTTGCCATTCTAAAAACTTTTGAGCGTTCCTTGTTGATTTTACTTTCATAATCATGTATCGCCAACTTCGCATCATTGGTATTTACTCCCTCTATTTCTGGATTTTTGGCTTTGCAGGTATAGCCAAAGAATTGTCCTTTTGATGTATTTTCATGAATAAAATAGACATCAAACTTATCTCCTTTGATATTTATATTGCTCTGAATGGCATCATTCAGGATTTTTTTAAATTTTTCGGCAACAAAAGGTGTCGAAACATCCACACTGGCTGTTTTATCAATAAAAATCAAGGTATGAGTCTTATCTGGTACTTGAAAAACCACTTCATTGTTCTTAGTTACACAAGCCACCAAAAATATAGAAGAGAAAAAAATAAGAGAAAGAAAGACGTAAGAAAGCTTTTTCATCAGATGATTAATTAAAACGCTTGGTATTTCATATAATTTCTTGAGACAAATTTACAGAATTTGTTTTGTTAAATTATCAAAAAAATAGACTAATCGTAAAAAATAAACAATCAAATTTAGGATAATTTATGGCGTACTGTTTGTTATTTTTCGATTTAATCTTAAATTCGTTTTTTATTGATACTTTTCGTTTATATACAATTACCCTAATACTATTATGGCAAGCTCCTCAAAATTCAAAAAATCATCGGAAGAAACAATCAATATCACGCCACGAGAGTCAAAAAAGCCAATTTTGATGGAAATTGCTTGGGAAGTATGTAACCAAGTTGGGGGAATTTATACCGTTATTCGTTCCAAAGTTCCATCTATGGTGGAAGAATGGGGAGAGAATTATTGTTTAATCGGACCTTATTTTGCCAACACTGCTTCCATCGAATTCGAGCCAATTTCCGACTTAGACGAATCCCCTTTCGGTAAAACTGTCAAAAAGATTCGTCAATTGGGCATTGATGCTCATTATGGCAGATGGCTCGTAACAGGGAAGCCAAAAATTGTCCTTGTAGATTTTAAAAACTTGATAGACAGAGTCAATGAGTTTAAATTTCAATTATGGGAAAAACACCAAATTTCGACACTCAATGCCGAACCACTTGTAGATCAAGTGATTGCCTTGGGCGAAGCGATACGAGTTTTTTTAACAGAGTTTGGGAATACTTTTGGGGCAAAAAACGATATTATTGCTCATTTTCATGAATGGATGGTGGCGACTCCTCTGATTGATATCAGAACAGATAAAGTTCCGATTTCGACCGTTTTTACTACGCATGCAACCATGCTAGGAAGATACATTGCCGGAAATGAAGCGAATTTTTATGATAAGCTAGCCCATTATGATTGGGCAAAAGAAGCCAAGGAATATGGTATAGAAGCACAAGCCACTATCGAAAGATTGGCAGCCCAAAAAACCCATGTTTTAACCACTGTGAGCGATGTAACCGCCAAGGAATGTGAAGTTTTTTTTGGAAGAACTTGCGATTTAATTTTACCCAATGGATTGAACGTAACCCGATTTGCAGCCACACACGAGTTCCAAAATCTTCATTTGCAATTCAAAGAGAAAATCCATCAATTTGTGATGGGGCATTTTTTTCAAAGTTATTCTTGGGATTTGGACAATACCCTATATTTCTTTACCTCTGGCAGGTATGAATATAAAAACAAAGGCTATGATTTGACTTTAGAAGCCTTGAGACGGCTAAATAAAAAATTAATAGATGCCAACATTGATACCCGAATTGTGATGTTTATCATCACTAAAAATCCAGTATTTTCCATTAATCCGGAAGTTTTACAATCGAGGGCTGTAATGGAAGAGATTCGCCAAACCTGTGAGTCTATCGAAAAACAAGTCGGCGAACACTTGTTTTATGCCTCCGCCTCAAATGATGACCCGAATTTACCTGATTTGAACCAGTTTGTGGGTGAATATTGGCGATTGCGTTTACGTAGGACGATTCAAACATGGAAAACCAAGAAACTTCCGCATACGGTTACGCACTTACTCAAACAAGAAGATGACATTACGGCATATCTCAACAAAACCAATTTACTCAATCACGAAGAAGACAGGGTCAAGTTTGTTTATCACCCGGATTTCATTTCCCCTACCAATCCTTTGTTTGGAATGGAATATAGCCAATTTGTGCGTGGCTGTCACTTGGGTATTTTCCCAAGCTATTATGAACCATGGGGATACACTCCTTTGGAGTGTGTCGTGAGGGGAATTCCGACTGTCACGAGCGATTTATCAGGATTTGGTGATTTTATCATGCAATTAATGAAAGATTATGACAATGTAGGGGTCTATGTTGTCAATCGTAGAAATAAAAATTTCGATAAAGCAGCCGAACAGCTTTCCGAGCTACTTTTTAAATTTGTGACAATGAATCGACGTGACAGAATCATGCAAAGAAATAGGGTAGAAAATATTTCAGAAATCTTCGATTGGAGTAATTTAAGGTCTTATTACGATACCGCTCATGATTTGGCATTAAAGAGAAAAGGAGTCGTGAGAATGTAAAGTCTATATCGAAAATATACACATAAAATATTGACAACTAATGCTTTATGTGTATATTGTTTCTGATGAACACAAAATAATCTCCTCTCAACCACCGTTTCAAAGACAAACATTTTTTTAGCCATTTCACAAAGTAAGAGAAATCAAGACTCGGAAATTTCAAACAATTAAACAATATGAGATAGTATTATTTAGTACAATAAAATATTCATTTTGTACAAAAAATATCTTTTATAATCATTGTTTTTTACATAAAAATATGTATCTTGCATTGTTTTATAATTTTTTAATTTTTCAAATTCAAATGCAAACAGGCGTAGTAAAATTTTTCAACGAAAGCAAAGGTTTTGGCTTTATCGTTGATGCCGCAACAGGTAACGACATTTTCCTTCACGTAACAGGTCTAAACGGTCTTAAAGTTCGTGAGAACGACCAAGTACAATATGACGTTGTAGAAGGACGCAAGGGTTTGAATGCAGTCAATGTTAAAAAGATATAATTTTACGTCTCAACTTGATTCATTTCCAGAGATGACCTTCGCCGCACGAAGGTCATTTTTATTTCATTCTGATTTCATCAAAGCATTGCCGTGAATTCTATTTCGACCAAATACTCCTCTCCTATCAATTTACTTACGCCAACCATTGTGCAACAAGGTTTTATGTCTTTAAAATATTCTCCATGAGCCTTCCCAATAGCCTCCCATTGTGAAATATCAGTGGTATAAATTCTTGTTTTGATGACACTCTCCAACGAAGCTCCTAAATCTTGTAATACCTTCTCTACCTTTAGGATAATAAACTTGGTTTGCAAATAAGGGTCATTTTTACCCACAACCTCGCCACTATTATCCGAAGCGACAGTACCTGTTACTTCAATAAGATTGCCAATTTTTATGGCACGAGAATATCCGATTATATCCTCCCATTTTGAACCGGTAGCTACTTTAATTTTTTCCATTTTAATTAGTTATTTGATTGTTTTTTTACGCTAAAACATTGCCAAAATTAGTAATATTCAAATAAAATATGACAAATTCTGCCATATTGTCAGAAAATTACGAATTGGCAAAATAATTGTCGAAATTTGCGAAAAATATAATAGAATTCAAAATGGCAGAGAATCAAGAACAAACGAACGAGCAAGTACAAGAGCCAAGTGAAAACACACAAGAAACAACACTTGAAACCGAGGTATCAGAGACAGCAAGCCCTGAAGAAAATACATCCCCAAGCTTAGACGAACAGTTAGCCGATGCAAAAGACAAATATTTGAGATTGTATGCCGATTTTGAAAATTTCAGGCGAAGAACAGCAAAAGAGAAAATGGATATCATTCAAAATGCTTCAGAAAAGCTAATCGTTGAGATTCTTCCTATTATTGATGATTTTGAACGTGCCAATAAATCTTTTGAAAATACAAGCGACATAGACTCCGTAAAAGAAGGCATTGCTCTTATTTACCAAAAACTTCATAAAACACTAGCATCTAAAGGGGTTAAAGTGATGGAAGCCGAAAATCAAGATTTTGATGCCGATTTACATGAGTGTATCACACAATTTGCCGCTGGTGAAGATAAAAAAGGAAAAGTAATTGATGTGGTAGAAAAAGGTTATTTTTTGAATGAAAAAGTTATTCGCTACGCAAAGGTTGTAGTTGGAAATTAATTATACTGTTTGTAAAAAAACAAACAAAAACACCATAAAAATGGCAAAAAAAAGAGATTATTACGAGATATTGGGGGTATCAAAAAATGCTTCAGATACCGAAATAAAAAAGGTATATCGTAAATTGGCAGTGGAGTTTCACCCAGATAAAAACCCTGACAATAAAGAAGCAGAAGAAAAATTCAAAGAAATTGCCGAAGCCTATGGAGTTTTATCCGATGCCGAAAAAAAACAACGTTATGATAGATTTGGTCATCA
>CAYUFZ010000035.1:8874-12855 GCA_964444025.1 uncultured Emticicia sp. | reverse complement strand
TGGTTTCTCTTCACCAAATTTATCGCGGTAATACCGATAGATTTGGTCATCAGGGAGTTGACGGAGCTTCGGGATTTGGTGCAGGAAATATCAATCCTGAAGACCTTTTTGGCAGTATTTTTGGCGACGATAGCCCTTTTGGCAGCTTTTTTGGAGGTGGTGGCAGACGCAGTGGTGGCCCTAGTGTCCGTAAAGGTTCGGATTTACGTATCAAGCTCAAACTAAATTTGGACGAAATATCTAAAGGGGTAGAGAAAAAGATTAAAGTCAAACGATATGTTTCTTGTAATACTTGTAGTGGCAATGGGTCGAAAAACGGAAATTCTTTAAAAACTTGTACTAGCTGTAACGGACAAGGTCAGGTTAGAAAAGTAGTCAATACAATGCTCGGACAAATGGTTTCTTCGAGCCCTTGCCCCACTTGCCAAGGGGAAGGAAAAGTTATCATCGAACGTTGTGATGTTTGTTTTGGAGAGGGACGACAATTGAATGAAGACCTCCTGAGCATCAAGATTCCAGCAGGAGTGGCAGAAGGCATGCAATTGTCGATGACTGGCAAAGGAAATGTACCAGCGAAAGGTGGCATTGCTGGTGATTTATTGATTGCTATTGAAGAAGAAGAGCATCCCGAATTAAAAAGAGACGGAAATAATATTATATATGACCTTCGATTGAACTTTGCCGATGCTGCTCTCGGAAAAGAGGTAGAAATCCCGTCGGTTGGAGGTAAAGTAAAAATCAATATCAAAGCAGGTACACAGTCGGGGGAAATACTTAGGCTAAAAGGCAAAGGAATCAAGGATATTAATAGCTATGGAATTGGCGACCAATTGATACATGTGAGCCTTTATACCCCTACTACTTTGAGTAGCGAAGAGCGAACAATCTTAGAAAAATTCCGTACTTCCAATAATTTTCAACCGAAAATTGACAAAAATGAGAGAAGTATTTTCGACAGAATGAAAGACTTTTTTCATTAATACTCCCAACGAAAGGCTCTTTCGATAGAGCTTTTCGTTGATATAGATGCTTACTTTATTACAAAAAAACACTTCCTCTGACAATAAAAAACAATATTGTACGTTTTTTAAACGTCGATTGTTCCAATTAAGATAGCTTTTCCACTAATAAACCACACCATAACGTGAGCATTATTTTATAATTTTCAATAATGCTCACGTACTTTTACTAAGAGAACAATTGATATACAGCAAAAGCCGATAAATAAGCCAAAGCAGACATGTAAATCAACTGAATAATTGGCCATTTCCAGCCTTTTGTTTCTCTATAAACCACCGCCAGCGTACTCATGCACATCATGGCAAAGACATAGAAAATCAACAAAGAATATGAAGTAGCTACCGAAAAACTAGGCTTACCGGTTTCAACATTGATTTCTTTTCTCAAACGTTCTTTGATAGTTGTCTCATTTTCGGCATCTGCTCCAATACTATATATCGTCGAGACAGTCCCAACGAAAACTTCACGAGCCGCAAAAGAAGTAATCAAGGCAATGCCAATTTTCCAATCATATCCAATTGGTTTAATCATTGGTTCGATTAGTTTTCCAAAATGACCAGCATACGAATTTTCCAGACGAACAGCCGCAATTTTGGCATCTAATTTTATCTCTGGATTAGTTTTATATTCATGGATTACTTTTTCCTCCGCCACTTTCATTTTATCCCCTGGCCCATACGACGCCAAGACCCAAAGGACTATCGAGATAGCGACAATCACTTTCCCAGCCTCGAAGACAAAAGTTTTGACCTTCTCCAAAATAGTAAATCCAACTTGTTTCCAGCGTGGTTTTTTATATGTCGGTAATTCCATGATGAAATAACTTTTTTCGTTCGATTTCAGTAAATATTTCATCACCAAGCCCGCCAATAAAGCAAAGAAGAAACCTAATAGATAAATCCCCATCAACACAACCCCTTGCATATTGAAGAAATACAAAGCTTTGGATTCAGGTACAACCAATGCAATCAAAATAGTATAGATAGGCAGACGAGCCGAACAACTCATCAAAGGCGTAACCATAATGGTAATCAATCTATCTTTCCAACTTCCAATAGTCCGTGCAGACATGATAGCAGGAACAGCACATGCCAAACTTGAAATCAAAGGGACAACAGATTTTCCACTCAAACCAAAATGACGAATAAGCCTATCCATCAATACAACCACCCTTGCCATATATCCCGATTCTTCTAAAATTGAAATAAAAGCAAATAGAAAAGCAATTTGAGGAATAAAAATCAGCACCCCGCCAATTCCTGCTACCAAACCATCTGTCAGCAAATTGACTAATTGGGCATAGGGTTCGTTTCCAGAAGGCAAATGAGCTTTTAAAAAAGCATTTACCATCGCAATTCCTTGGTCAATCCAATCCATTGGAGCCTCAGCAATCGTAAAGACAGATTCAAATATAAAGAATAAAATTCCAAGAAAAATAACATACCCCCATACTTTATGCAACAAAATTTTATCTATTTTTTCGGATAATGTTTCCTTTTTTATCCCAGACTCAGAGACAACCTGGCTCAAGGTTTCAGAAATATCTTTGTAGCGAATAATGGTTTCGGAAGATTGGAATTTATCAGCATTGAATTGATATTTCCTTACAATAGATGCCAATTCTCTTCGGTGATTGTCTGATAAAAACATCAATTTATGCGATTGAGCCGCATACTGTAAAGCCAAATATTTATTTTCTAAATTAAATTTAGACATAATTTCCTGAGCTACTTGTTCTGTTTGAGTATCCGATTGCTCAAGATTGATATGTTTTTTTGCGTTTTCTAACTGACTAAAAATCACATGCTTTAAACCTTCAATGCCTATTCCCTCTCTCGCATTTAGCTCAACTACCGGAATGCCCAAAATTTTTGAAAGCTTGCCAGAGTTGATAGAAATACCAGATTCTTCGGCAACATCGAGCATATTCAGAGCTAAAATTGTTGGGATACCCAAATCGCTTATTTGCTCAAAAAGCAACATATTACGCTTTAAATTTGAAGCATCGGCAAGAACAACTGCCAAATCAGGATAATCGACATTTGCTGGATTGGTCAGAACCTCCAACACAACCTGTTCGTCGAGAGAATTGGGATAAATGCTATAAGTTCCTGGCAGGTCTAATATTTCTACATCTAAACCCTCCGAAAGTTTACAGAATCCGACTTTTTTATCGACCGTAACGCCCGAAAAGTTACCAATTTTTTGGCGTAATCCAGTAAGATGATTGAATAAAGAAGATTTTCCCGCATTGGGATTTCCTAAGAGAGCAACAACTTGTTTACTTTTCACGATATGATTAAATATTTTATGCTAAAACATGCCATCTTAATATCCTGAAAAAAAGCAAGTTTTAGGTATATTATTTTAAAATAATCGTAGCAGCCTCACGCTTTCTTAGAGAAAGATGATACCCTGCTACCGAAATTCCGACTGGACAACCCAGCGGTGCAATGAAATCCAAAACTACTTCAGTATCAGGTAAGCAGCCCATCTCTAACAGCTTCAATGACATTGAAGCATCTTTAAAAGCACTGATTTCCCCTTTTTCTCCTACCTTTAAGTCGGCTACTGTTTTTTCGATATTCACCTTAATGTTATTTAGACTTATTTCAAATAAACGTAAAAATAGCCTATTTGGTTCTAAAATAAAAATGATTTTCATCAGGTTTTTTATCGATAATAACAAAAATATTTTTTTAAAAAACCAATACAAAAAAAAATCACACAATATAAATAATTGACTATTAATACATTAAACAAAATCAAGCAAATAAATCACTCTCATTTATAAATTTGGACATCAAATAGCTCCATTGAATAAAAATAATGAATATCACTAATATAAAAACCTTTCGGTAGTATATTTGCAGTATTAAATTAGTACTCTTTTAATTTATTGGTAGCAATATGCAAGAAATACAAGCAAATACCCTACAAGGAAAACTAGCCAATCTTAGG
>CAYUFZ010000035.1:6796-8843 GCA_964444025.1 uncultured Emticicia sp. | reverse complement strand
TGAGTTTCAAGCTAAAAGTAAATGAAATTGAGCCAATCACATGGAACACCCTTTTTTGGATAATATTACTTTTTACGGCTGTCAATTCTATTACCAAAAGTTTTACCCAAGAAAGAGCTGGTCGTCAGTTGTATTATTATTCAATCGCTAGTCCTCAAGCCATCATTATATCTAAGATTTTATATAATACCATATTATTATTAGTCTTGTCTTTTTTAGGCTTTTTGATATATGTTGTCATGATGGGAAATCCTATTTTGGATTTGAAATTATATCTTGTCGGAATCGCCTTAGGGTCAATTGGTTTCTCGAGTACCCTAACCATGATTGCTGGCATTGCCTCAAAAGCAGAAAACACCTCAACCTTGATGGCAGTTCTGAGTTTCCCTATTATTTTACCTATGTTATTGATGCTGATACGTTTGTCAAAAAATGCAATGGATGGATTAAATTGGAGTAGTAGTTATGATGAAATTTTCACATTGATAGGCATAGACGGAATTGTCTTGGCACTAAGTTATTTATTATTCCCTTTTTTATGGAGAAGCTAAAATCAATATAAAACAAATTAAAATATGAGACAAATTTGGTGGAAAGTACTTTGTGTCGTGATTTTAACGTACACCATTATTCAAGGACTTTGGGGGGTAGTTCCTCGACAACCTATTTTAAACGAAACCATTCGCAATGTGTATTTTCATGTGCCTTTGTGGTTCAGTATGATGGTTCTGATGACAGCCTCCGTATGGTATGCCATTAAATACCTGAGATTTGGACAAATAGAGGCGGATGAATATTCGGTAGAATTTGCCAATGTGGCTATTTTCTTTGGTATTTTAGGCTTTCTTACTGGCTCATTGTGGGGCAATTATACTTGGGGAGATTGGCTCCCTAAAGACCCAAAAATTATTGCGGTGGAGGTTGGTCTTTTGATATATTCTTCTTATTTTATCTTGCGAAGCTCTTTCGAAGATGAGCAAAGAAAGGCAAGATTATCAGCCATTTATAATATTTTTGCCTTTGCTACTTTTATTCCTTTGGTTTGGATTTTACCAAGATTAACCGACTCTCTTCACCCTGGTAACGGAGGCAATCCCGCTTTCGGAAAATACGACATGGATAACCAAATGCGAATGGTCTTTTATCCGGCAGTGATTGGCTGGGTTTTATTGGGGGTGTGGATTACAAGTTTAAAAATCAGAATCAGAATTATTCAACGTTTACAAGCTAATTAATTATACTAATCAATATGAAAAAGCTAATAAGTTTATTTTTGCTTCTTGCTATGACGATTCAGGCATTCGCTCAAGAGCAAGTAGAAATGGCCGACCAAATGCGTCAGGACGGAAAAATTTGGGTAGTTATCGGGGTTATTGGAATTGTTTTTTTGGGCTTAATGACCTATTTAATTTTATTAGATAGAAAAATTAGCAAAATTGAACAAAACAAGAATTAAAACACACCGTTCATTGTTTTTTATTTATACAAGCACATTACACATGAAAAAATCACATATAATCGCATTGGGGGTCATTGCAGTTGCCATCACCATCATTATCTCGACAGTAGGAGATGCCAGTACTTATGTTGGGTTCGGGGAGGCCGAACAAGTAGCAAAAGAAGGAAGCAGCAAATCGATGCACGTGGTTGGCAAACTAAAAAAAGATGCAAACGGGAATTTTGCAGGAATGATGTATGACCCATCCATCGACCCAAACCACTTTGAATTTGTAATGATTGATTCTCTAAATTACGAATCAAAAGTTGTTTACAATCAACCAAAACCTACCGATTTGGATAAATCTGAAAAAGTAGTGGTGGTGGGAAAAATGGATCTCGAACAAAAATGCTTCAAAGCAGAACAAATTCTTTTGAAATGCCCATCTAAATATAATAATACCAAATTAGGAGAGGAAAACACTAAAAGTGTGTCAATGAAATGATAGTTTTTTTTGATGGTATTTGTAATTTATGCAACAAATCCGTCCAATTCATCATAAATCATGATAAAAGGGAAGCATTTCAATTCGCTTCCCTTCAATCAGTG
>CAYUFZ010000035.1:5535-6786 GCA_964444025.1 uncultured Emticicia sp. | reverse complement strand
AACAATTCCTGATTATATTCATCTAAACAGTATTATACTCCTAAAAGGAGGCAAAATCTATCAAAAATCGGAAGCTATTGTTGAAATCTGTAAAAATTTAGATGGAATTTGGCAATATTTTCAATATTTTAGTTTTTTACCTACTATCTTCAATGATTTTATCTATGATTGTATCGCCAAAAACAGATACAAAATTTTTGGCAAAAGTAGTCAATGCCTTCTACCAAACACATCTCTTAAACAAAGATTTATCGATTGATTCATAAAATTCTTAGTTTAGCAAAACTCAGCAACAAAGTTTTTTCACCTTGCGTATCAAATCGAATAGTCGCTTTTCGGTCAGTGCCATTGATATCCATTTTTATCACCAAACCAAAGCCAAATTTTGGGTGTTCTACCTTATCGCCTTCTTTCAAAATACTTGTATCAGACGCAACAAAATCACCGCTTGGTACATGATTGGCAGGAGGGGTTGATTTACTGACAGGTTTTAAATTGGACTTAATACTGTCTTTTTTTACAAAACCCGATACCGCTCTTGTTTGCTTGGCTGGCTGGTCGTTTCTATCCTCCATATTGCTGTAAGAAACAAATCTGTTCCGAGCTACTTGAAGGTATTCTTTATCAATTTCTTCTAAGAATCGACTTGGTTCGCAATAATTCAGCCTTCCATAATTATATCTCGATTCGGCATAGCTCAAAGTCAGTTTTTTTTCTGCCCGAGTAATTGCCACATAAAAAAGCCTCCTTTCCTCCTCCAAATCGCTGCGTCGGGCAAGCATCATTTGTGAAGGGAAAAGATTTTCTTCCATGCCCACAATATAAACATTTTTAAATTCCAGTCCTTTTGCTCCGTGGATTGTCATCAGAGTTACTTTATCTTGGTCGCCGTCGTCGTCTTCATCAGCATTGGTCATCAAGGTAACGGTTTGTAAAAATGCACTCAAGCTTTTGTCGTCACTTTCCGAATTATCCACAAATTGCTTGATTGAATTGAGTAATTCCTGAACATTCTCATACCTCGAAAGCCCCTCTACGGTCTTATCTTCATACAATTCTTTTGTCAATCCCGAACTTTTGGCAATATAAGAAGCCACAGTATGAGCATCTTTTCCTTCTTCCAACATCAAGCCATAGCTTTTGATTAGCGTTGCAAAATCATCAATGGTTGACGAAACCCTACCAGCCACATATTGGTGGATATTGCTCACTACATCCCAAATACGCAAATTATTTTCGGCAGCAGTGACC
>CAYUFZ010000035.1:0-5525 GCA_964444025.1 uncultured Emticicia sp. | reverse complement strand
GTCATATCCCCAATTCCTCTCTTAGGAAGATTAATAATTCTTTTAAAAGCCTCTATATCACTTTGATTGACCGTAAACCTTAGATAAGCCAACAAATCTTTGATTTCTTTTCTTTGATAAAAAGATAAGCCACCAATTAACCTATATTTGATATTTCTTTTCCTCAAAGCTTCCTCAAATGCCCTCGATTGAGCATTTGTGCGGTATAAAATAGCAAAATCAGTATTTTTTAATCCATGATTATTTTTTTCTTCAAAAATATCACTAGCAATCAAATTCCCCTCTTCATTGTCGGATGTGGCTTTGATGATATTTATTTTACTCCCTTCTTCATTTTCTGAAAATACAGTTTTCTCTAATTGTTCTTTATTTTTAGCAATGACAGAATTGGCGGCATTGACAATTGTTTTTGTGGAACGATAATTTTGCTCCAGCTTCACTACTTTCAAGTCTGGATAATCAGCCTTAAAATTTAAAATATTTTGAATATTTGCCCCCCTAAACGCATAAATACTTTGAGCATCATCGCCCACAATACAAATGTTTTGATGCACAGCAGATAACTTGCGAGTGATTAAATACTGAGATACATTCGTATCCTGAAACTCATCTACCATCACATGTTTGAATTTATGCTGATATTTGTTCAGAACATCTAAATGATCTCTGAATAACACATTTGTATTGTATAGTAAATCATCAAAGTCCATGGCATTGGCTTGAAAGCAACGCATCACATACGTTTTATAAAGCCTCCCCAATTCGGGCATTTTAGCAGCCTTATCCTCTTCGATATATATCGGATTTTGTGTATAAGCCTCCCAAGAAATCAAGGCATTTTTGGCACTTGAAATCCTATTAAGCACAAAATTCACCTTATAGACTTTGTCATCTAAGTTCATTTCTTTAATAATAGAACGTAACAAAGACTTAGAATCATCGGTATCGTAAATCGTAAAATCAGAAGTATATCCAAGCCTTTTCCCTTCAAATCTTAGTATTTTTGCAAAAATTGAGTGAAAAGTCCCCATCCATAAATTTTTGGCATCATTTCCAATAACAGCCTCAATTCGCTGACGCATTTCCCCTGCCGCCTTGTTTGTAAATGTTAAAGCTAAAATATTAAAAGGATCTACCTCTTGCTCAATCAACCATGCTATTCGGTAAGTCAATACCCGAGTTTTCCCAGAGCCTGCTCCTGCAATAATCATTAATGGTCCTCCGGCATGTGTCACTGCCTCTCTTTGTGGAGCATTGAGTGTATCTAAATAATTTACTTTTCCCATTTAATTTTTTTTTGGACTGCAAATATAAATATATTCAGTGGATTCGGTGTTATTCGGGAAAGAAACAAAATAAAATTTGCTATTCTTAGACGAAAAAACTTATTTAGGCAAAAAATCTGTTCTTATACATTCACCAATTATTTCATTATGATAAAGCAACTCTTTTGTCTCTGTTTATTCATCACCATTGGCTTGAGTGGAAATGCCCAGAATAAGTATGCCATTCTCCCTCAACCACAGCAATTAATTGCCAAAAAAGGTTTTTTCCAAATAAATAATAATACCCTTATTCTCATTCCTGAGCAACAACCTGATATTTTATCAATAGCCGAAATATTGAATCAGCGACTACAAATCTCTTCAGGATTTAATTTGAAAATTATTCCTTATAAGGGCGAAAGAATCAAAAATATCAATAAAAATTATATTCTCTTTAAAACCGAAAAATCATTGACTGCAGAAGGGTATGGTTTAAATGTTGAATCCTCGAAAATTACTTGCTCAGCATCCTCCGCAAAGGGCTTATTTTATGGCTTGCAGACATTTTTCCAGTTGCTTCCCGCTACTATCTTTGCTAGTTCTATTCAACCCAAAATCGATTGGAAAGTCCCTAATTGTGAGATTAAAGATGCTCCAGCATTTTCGTACAGAGGTGTAATGCTCGATGTCAGCAGACACTTTTATCCTATACCATTCATCAAAAAATACCTCGACCTTTTATCGCTTCATAAAATCAACACCTTTCATTGGCACTTGACCGATGACCAAGGCTGGAGAATAGAAATTAAGAAATATCCAAAACTGACAGACATTGGTTCTAAACGCAAAGAAACTGTTGACGGGCATTTTGCTAAACCTACATTTGATGGAAAACCTCATCAAGGCTTCTATACCCAAGAACAAATCCGTGAAATTGTTGATTATGCCCAAAAAAAGTATATTACCATTATTCCCGAAATCGAAATGCCCGGCCATGCAACAGCCGCTTTGGCAGCTTATCCCGAACTCTCTTGCTCAGGAAGCCCATTAGATGTCGGTACTCGTTGGGGTGTTTATGACGACGTTTTTTGCCCGACAGAAAGTACTTTTCAATTTTTAGAATCTGTTCTCGAAGAAATAATTGAGCTATTTCCTTCTCCTTACATTCATATAGGCGGAGACGAATGTCCTACCATTACTTGGGAGAAAAGTGCCTTTTGCCAAGAATTAATCAAAAAAAATGGACTAAAAAACGAGCATGAATTACAAGGATATTTTATTAAAAGAATCGATAAATTCTTAACGTCCAAAAACAAAAAACTAATTGGATGGGATGAAATCCTCGAAGGAGGAATCTCTCCCAATGCGACAATTATGTCTTGGCGAGGAACAGAAGGGGGTATTCAGGCAGCAAAACAAAAACACGATGCTATTATGACTCCCGGAGAATTTTGTTACCTCAATACGTACCAATCAGACCCTAGTAGTGAGCCATTAGGCAATGGTGGACTTTTACCTTTAGAAAAAGTATATTCCTATCAGCCCATTCCGAAAGAATTATCTTCTGAAGAAGCCAAGCATATTTTGGGCGTGCAAGCCAACCTTTGGACTGAATATATTTCGGATTATTCTCATTTAGAATACATGACCTTTCCGAGAGTCATTGCTTTATCAGAAGTAGCTTGGACTAATCCTTCAAAAAAATCATATCATCAATTTATAGAAAGGCTAAAAGTTCATTTCAAAAGACTAGATTTATTGGCAGTAAATTATGCCAAGGCTTACTACGATGTAAAAGCAATAACTAAATTTGATGCGAATAATCGTTTGTTACTTTCTTTGGAATCTGCCGATAATGAAGTTGAAATTCGCTATACCACAGACGGAAACGAGCCAAACTTTAAGTCTAAATTGTATTCCAACGAAATCATACTCTCAGAGGATACATTTGTTCGGGCGGTATGTTTTTCAAAAAATGGTCAAAAATTAGGAAAAGATTTATCAAAGTTATACTATGTAAATCAATCTACTGGAAAAAGATATACATTGAAAGATTTACCAAAAAAGTATTTGGGAGGAAACGAACGAGGGCTTTGCGATGGTCAAAAGGGTGAATTAAATAACTTCGACACTTGGGTTGGATTTGAAGGAAAGGACTTAGAAATGGTTCTCGATTTAGAAAAAGCAAATACCATCAACCAAGTAAAAATTGGTTTTTTGGGAGCAAGAGCCTCTTGGATTATGCTACCTAAGCAAGTAAAAGTATCGTTTTCTAAAGATGGTAAAATCTTTGAAAATGAAAAATCAATTATCTTGGGAAAAGTCGATGATGATGAAAAAATGATTCAACAAATGAATATTAATCTCGAACAAATCTCTGCACGATTTATTAAAATTCATGCTGAAAATTATGGATTATTACCCGATAATCACCCTGGAAAAGGCTTTCCTTCGTGGTTATTTGTGGATGAAGTTGGGGTAGAGTAAATAAAAAATTGGGCTGCCTCATAGAGACAGCCCAACAAGCAACTTATACAAATTAAGCTAAATCAAAACGATCCAAATTCATTACTTTTGTCCATGCCGCCACAAAATCTTTGATAAATTTATCGTCAGAATCTGCACATGCATACACCTCAGCAATGGCTCTTAACTCGGTATTTGAGCCAATAATTAAATCCGACCTTGTACCTGTCCAAACCAACTCCCCTGTTTTTCTATTTTTTCCTTCAAAAACATCTTGAGTGGCAGAGGTAGCACTCCAGGTTGTCGATAAATCAAGCAAATTTACAAAGAAATCATTGCTTAATACACCAGGTTTTTTTGTAAATACACCATGATTTGAATGATTGTAATTCGTATCTAATACTCTCAATCCTCCAATCAATACTGTCATTTCCGGTGTAGTTAAGGTTAATAATTGTGCCTTATCAACCAATAACTCTTCATCCGAAACGCTGTAATTTTTCTTTTTGTAATTTCTAAAACCATCTGAAATTGGTTCTAATACAGAAAAAGATTCTACATCAGTCTGTTCTTGCGAAGCGTCAGTTCTACCTGGCACAAAAGGCACAGAGATAGACTTGCCGGCTTTTTCGGCTGCCACTTCAATACCAACACCACCACCTAACACCACTAAATCAGCGATAGATACCTTTTGAGTAGCAGAAGAGCTGTTAAACTCTGATTGGATTTTTTCATAAATATCCAATACTTTCGACAATTGAGCAGGATTGTTTGCTTCCCAATATTTCTGAGGAGCTAAACGAATTCTACCACCGTTGGCACCACCTCTTTTGTCAGATCCCCTGAAAGTCGAGGCAGATGCCCAAGCCGTTGCTACTAATTCGCCAACACTTAATCCTGATGCTTTAATTTTAGCTTTGAGGTTTGCAATAGCAGCCTCATCAATTGTCTCATAATCTGCAACAGGAATCGGGTCTTGCCAGATTAATTCTTCAGCAGGCACTTCATTTCCTAAATAAAGTACTTTTGGACCCATATCACGGTGTGTCAATTTAAACCATGCCCTCGCAAAAGCATCCGCAAATTGGTCAGGATTTTCATAAAATCTACGAGATATTTTCTCATAAGCGGGGTCCATTCGCAATGCCAAGTCTGTTGTAAACATCATCGGTGCATGACGCTTAGAAGAATCATGTGCATCTGGAACAGAATCCGCTCCCATTCCATGCTTTGGTTTCCATTGGTGAGCTCCTGCCGGGCTTTTAGTTAATTCCCACTCATATCCAAATAGATTCCAAAAGTAATTGTTGCTCCATTGCGTTGGGGTACTTGTCCATGCTCCCTCCAAACCACTAGTGATGGTATGCTCGGCATTTCCTTTTCCAAAAGTATTTTTCCATCCCATGCTTTGTTCCTCAATAGAAGCACCTGCAGGCTCTGGCCCTACGTATTTGCTTGGGTCAGCAGCTCCGTGTGCTTTACCAAAGGTATGTCCGCCAGCAATCAAAGCCACCGTTTCTTCGTCATTCATTGCCATTCTTCTGAAAGTCTCACGAATGTCACGTGCGGCAGCGATTGGGTCAGGATTCCCATTAGGTCCTTCTGGATTCACATAAATTAATCCCATTTGGACAGCAGCCAATGGATTTTCTAATTCTCTATCACCAGTATATCTTTTATCATCAAGCCATTTCCCTTCAGAACCCCAATAAATATCCTCTTCAGGCTCCCAAATATCTTCACGTCCGCCACCAAAACCAAAAGTTTTGAATCCCATAGATTCTAAGGCACAAT
>CAYUFZ010000034.1:14688-18859 GCA_964444025.1 uncultured Emticicia sp. | reverse complement strand
GCGCAACCTGCGACTATAGTCCTCGCCCTGTGCGAGCAAAAAAGGCGGTAAAGGCTGTCAGAAAGAGTATTTTCATTGTTTAATAGTTTAGAGTTTAGTTTAAAAAGAATACTCAATGTGTATTTATTTTAAATGTCTTTTAAGAAAATGGATAACTTTTGTCCTAATGGTCTCATTATCAAATATTTCTCCAAAATGAGGTGCATTTGGCACAATGATTAACTCATTTTCAACTCCTTTTATCGAAAGCCAAGAACTCAATAGTTTGGATTGTCGATTCCAAACTAATTCGTCTTTTTCTCCGTGGATAATTAAAAAAGGAGGGTCGTTTTTATCAATATATGTAATCGGACTAGCTATTGCTGCCAAATCGGGTCGATTTATTGGGGCTGCACCCAATAATATTGCTTCGGGTGATTTCTCTTCTTCACTACTTTTTAAAGAAATTAAATCTGATGGTCCATAGAAATCTACGACTCCCTTAATCACAAAGCTTGTTGAAGTTTTGGGCATAAAAAAATCAGACACGTGGTTGTTATGTGATAATCCTTGTAAGGAAGCTAAGTGGCCTCCCGCCGAAAATCCCATCAAAGCAAAGTTGTTCTTGTCTAATTCGTAGGTGTCTGCATTATCGTATAAGAAAGAAACGGCTCTGTTACAATCTTGAATTAAAGCGGGGAATTTAGCTTGGGAAGCAAATCGATAATCAATAGAAGCTAATGCAAAGCCATTGCTGATAATTTCAGCAACTGTTTTTTTCATATAACCAATATCTGCATATTTATCATTAACTAACCAGCCTCCTCCGTGAATTAGAATTACAAGAGGAAAATTTGCTTTTTTTTCTCGGGGAAGATATAGGTCTAACAAATGTTTTTTTAATGTATCATTATTATACGGAATATTGCCGTATAATCTTGTCCCTTCGGGAAAAATATCTAGTCTAGGATTAGATGATTGACTCTTTGCTGTCCCGATTGAGAAACAAAGAAAAAGGCTAAGAACAATGTTTTTGTACATAAATCATGAATATTTTAGTTGATTTTCTGATAAGTTTTTCTGAAATTATAGTTTAAGCCCACATTCCACATAAAGTTTTTATTGCCTGGTAAATTTGCTTTAAGCGTTTGATTAATGGTTGAACTCAAGGTAAAAGGTGATTTTTTATGCCCCAAAACTGCCGTAAAGGTGAAATAATCGCCTCTGTAGCCATCTGTTTTTAGAAAGAATATTGTTGGAAATAAATTGAGTCGTAGATTTTTGCTTAGTCCTAAATTGGTAAAAGCAGTATTCAAAAATAATACGTTGGTCAATTGTGGTCCCCATTTTTGAAAAGCGTGCCCCTCCAAATAAACAGCACTTACGCCAATATTTTTGTTAATCTGAAAACTCGGTACTACTTCAAATGCCCCAAAACGTAGCATTTCAGTGATTTCTTTCGTGACTCCATTTTCTGTGTCTTCTCTGCGAATTAAATTGATTGCAGGGTGTATTCCAAGTCTTAGACCAAATTTTTTATTTTCGATAACTTTGTATCTTAGCCATAGGAGCAAACCTCCTTTGTTGCCCGTAGGAACTAATCGAACATCTGGCTCGAAGCTAAATTTCTTCTTTTTCCATGATAATTGCGAAATAAATGCTGGACTATTCAATGAAAAGGAAGGAATAATCGAAAAACCATTATTGGTGATGCCTACCGAACCTGAAAATGTGACGGGGGTTTGGGTGCTGTCCAAGGTTTGGGCAGTTGCTGATTGAAGCGTGAATACAAAAATAAGTGAAAGAGAAATTGACGTAATAGAATGTTTCATTGAGAATTTTAATTTTGATTGATACAAAATTAATTCCTTGTGCCGACGGTGTATTTATATATTTTACGGTTTCTATTACCATTTTTACAGATAATGTACTTTTTGTAGTATATTTTTATAAATTTGAATAAAAAAACAAAGCATGATTGTATTTGAAACCATAAAAAAATACAGTGAGTTTTTTAATAATAAAACGCTCCATCCCTTAATCAATTTGGTCGATTTGAATCTTGCCAAGCCTTTCGAAAGAGGTCGTTTAAGACTGGATTTCTACGCTATTTTTATAAAAGATACTATTTGTGGCGAATTTAGGTACGGAAACAAATATTATGATTATTCGGATGGTTCTATGATTTTTATAGGGCCTAACCAAATCATCGGAAGCGAACCAGAAGGAGAAATGCACCAGCCTTATGGAAAGGCATTGATTTTTCATCCAGATTTAATCAAAGGCTCTGCTTTGGGTAAGCATATTCATGAGTATTCTTTTTTTAGTTATCAATCATACGAGGCATTGCATTTGTCGGACAAAGAACGTGAAATCGTGGAGGCGTGCTTTGCCAATATCCAAATGGAAATTAGTCAAAACATCGACAGACATAGTAAAAAACTGTTGATTGCCAATCTTGAATTACTCCTCAAATATTGTTCACGTTTCTATGACCGCCAATTCATCACCCGTGAGCATGTCAATCATGGAATTTTAGAGCAGTTTGAACAAAAATTAAACGAGTATTTAAGGAGCGATACATTGCAATCGCATGGGATTCCTTCGGTCAATTATTTTGCTGGAGAATTGAATCTTTCTCCCAATTATTTCGGTGATTTGATAAAAAAAGAAACAGGCTCATCTGCTCAGGATTTTATTCATTTGAGACTTTTGGAGGTTGCAAAAGAGCGTATATTAGATACTTCCAAAAGCATTAGTGAAGTATCCTATGCACTCGGATTCAAATATCCTCAACATTTTACTCGTCTTTTCAAGCAAAAAGTAGGAGCTACGCCGAATGATTATCGATTAAATAATCTTTCTAGCACAGCTTCCTAATCGAATGGATTACGACTATTTTGGCAGTTTAACTTAGGTTTTATTTGAAACAATTAACACTCAAAAAATGAATCAACAAACGGGTAAATTTTTGATAATATTGGGAGTTTTCTTGGTTTTAGGAGGCATAATTATCTATTTCTTTTCGGATAAATTGAATTGGCTGGGGCGTTTGCCTGGTGATATACGAATAGAAAATGAACGGACAAAATTCTATTTTCCGATAGTTACAATGTTGATAGTCAGTGTATTGTTGAATGTTGTTTTGTATATTATTCGAAAATTTATAGGTTAATTTTAAAAGCCGAAAGAAGAAGAAATATTTGCCCAAACGATTAGAAACTTAAAATGGAACATTCATGCTTTTTTATTGGTTCTTATCTTGAGAATGAAGAGTAATTTTTGTTAGGATTAATCATTAAATGACAAAGAAATGAAAGTGATAATTACTGGTACAACTGGCATGATAGGAGAGGGCGTTTTGCTAGAATGTCTAAAAAACGCTCAAATTACTGAAATTTTGAGTGTAAGTCGTAAGCCATCTGGAAAAACTCATTCAAAATTAAAAGAATATATAGTTCAGGATTTTCTTTCATTAGATGGGTCAGAGGAAGTATTACAGGGCTATGATGCTTGCTTTTTTTGTGCCGGAGTGAGTAGTGTCGGGATGAATGAAGCGGATTATACACGAATTACATATAATACCACATTGAATTTTGCGAAAGCACTGCATCCGAATCCAGCAATGTCTTTTATATATGTGAGCGGCGGAGGAACAGATAGTTCTGAAAAAGGTAAAATGATGTGGGCGAGGGTCAAAGGTAAAACAGAAAATGATTTAATGAAACTTCCTTTCAAGCAGGCATTTGGCTTTAGGATTGGTGCGGTAGAGCCAAGCAAAGGGCAAGAATATGTTTTGAAATATTATAAGTATTTTTCGTGGATGGTTCCTGTGATGCGGGTTTTGTCTCCCAATTCTATCAGTACGATGGCTGAGGTTGCCAATGCCATGATTTATGTATCTCAGAAGGGGTATCCCAATAACGTCATTCATGTAAAAGATATTCATGAAATGAGTAATACGAAGTGATTGCTTTGATATATTTGTATTTTAAGAAATGGTATCAATTCAAAATAGAACCTTCAGCAATGGCAGTTAAAGATTTATTACTTGCAGAAAAAAGCTTACAAATTACTGGAATTATTCGGATTGAAAGTGAAAATGAGCGTTTTTTAGGACCTGGTCGTATCGAATTGCTTGAAAATATTATAGAAACAGGGTCAATCAGCCAAGCAGCCAAAAAAATGGGAA
>CAYUFZ010000034.1:13348-14678 GCA_964444025.1 uncultured Emticicia sp. | reverse complement strand
CAATTCTATGAATAAGCAAACCAAAATGCCGATAGTGATTACCCATGCGGGAGGTGAAAATGGAGGAGGAACGCTCGTCACTGAGGAAGGGAAAAAAATAATTGCTGCATTCAAAAAATTAGATGATGAATTTCGACAATCTTTTGCCGAAAAACTATCGAGTTTTTTGAATCAGCCCTAAACCATTCATTTTATACAAATATTAGTTTTAAGCAAGCTATTATTAATCCAATTGCTAATAATTTTTTGAGCGTAGGGTGATTGAATTTTTGGCTTCCAAAATAAGAACCGAGCATTCCTCCGATAATGGTTGCTACAATCGCCCATTGTATGTTTTCTGGAAGAGTCATTTGCCCTTTTGTCAATTGTCCATACAAGCCAGACAAAGAATTGACAAAAATAAATAAAGCCGAAACGGCGGCAGTTTCTTTGATAGATGCCCATCGCATGACGAGTATCAAAGGGCTGAGGATGATTCCGCCGCCTATGCCAATCATTCCTGATAATAAACCAATCATTCCTCCGGCTAACAAAGCTGGAATGATAGGAATTTGTCTTTTCTCCTCGTCAGGATTATCCAATTGAAAAAATAATCGAATGATAGTTAAAAGAATACTAAAAGCTAGTATGTTCTTATAAATGGAGTCTGAAAGGGACATTGTCCCACCGATATAAGCCATCGGAATACTTGCAATAGCAAAGGGAAGAAATAGTTTTATACGAAAATATCCAGCTCTATAAAAACCAATAAATGAAAAAAGCGAAACAGCGAGATTCATGACCAATGCCGACGATTTCATCACAGAGGGAGCTACGCCCGCCAATGCCATGATTGCCAAATAACCACTTGCTCCGCCATGTCCCACAGAGGCATACAAAAAAGCAATGATACCTAATAAAATCAATAATGTTATTTCCAATGTCATCTTGAATAATAATGAATTCTTTTTTGTTTAGATTTATCGTTATATATTTGCAAATATATCGTTTTATAAGACATTTACCAATTTATGATAAATATAATTAGTTTTGTTTGTGTTTTGAAAATTGCTTGATGGGAATCTATCTGAAATACGATTTATTGAAAAACTAATTGCACCATCAACTTTTCCGAAACTTCAATGGGCTTTGACCAGTGTGTTTTTTGAAAAAATTATTAAAATGAGTGACTTCCGAAAAGCCTAAGGCAAAAGCTATTTCGGTCACGTTCCAATCACTCCGAAGAAGCATATTCTTGGATTCTTGGAGCAATCGCTCTGATAATAGTTGGGTGGTTGTTTTGCCAGTTATTTCTTTGACAGACCGATTGAGGTGGTTGACATGCACGTTT
>CAYUFZ010000034.1:12176-13338 GCA_964444025.1 uncultured Emticicia sp. | reverse complement strand
AAAACAAGGCTGAAATTCGGGTAGAGGCACTGATTGAATGTCTGTTTAGGGATTCAGAAGCCTGCATTTTTGAGGCAAAATGTATCAATTCAAAAGCTAAATTTCTTAATAAATCGTATTTATGAATGTAATCAGAACGTAGCTCTTGAAGCATTTTTTCATAAATTTTATTGACAGCCTCCACTTGCTCAGGATTTAGTTCAAAAACATGGTTTCCAGTCGGCTGAAAAACATTATATTGATTAATATTCCCAAACTGACTAAAAAAATTATGATTAAAAATACAATATTGCCCTCCTTGTATGCGGTGCAAATCCTCACATTTGTAGGGAATTTGTGGATTTGAAAAAACCAAAGAAGGTTGATTGATTTGAATGATTCTGTCGGCATAATGAATGTCAATATTACCGATTATCAGCATGATTTTATAATAATCTCTGCGTTTATAAGGTAAAGTTTTTGTTTTTCCTTCTTCGATAGGTTCTAAAGGAAAAATATTGAAATGTCCGATTTCATTTTTTAAATTATCGGGTATCCAATCAAATTTGCGAATGTATAGTTCTTCTAAAGTTTCTGGTTTTTCCATGATGGATATGGTTTATTTTCTCTGATACTTTCGGTCTATGGCATAGCCTAAACTTATGTTCCAGTCGAATGTTTTTCCGGCAATATTTGTTTTTATTGGTTTATTGATGGTAGAGCCAAGGTAAAAAGGTGTTTTATTGGATAAAATTACAATATTGGAGGCAAAATAAAAACCATCTTTTTTGTCCATTTGTAGATAAAATAATTGCGGATTGAATCTGAATGATAAGTGTTTTGAAAGCTTAATATTCGACAATAACCCCCGCAAATTGATAAAGTTGGTTGTTTTTATGGCATCATCGCTTACGCCTTTGGCATATAAATAAAATAGACTTAGGCTAATTTTCTTTGAAAGGACAACATTTTGATTGATTTCAATAGGAATGACCCTAGAAGATGCCATTGTCTCTTTTATCGGAGAAGTTTGGTAGGCAAGTGTCCGAAATGGAATAGCGGGCAAGTGCGTACCTGCTGTCAATTGGTATTTTTGTTGGTTGATAATTTTGTATCTCCAAATAAATATAAAAGACCAGGGTTTTCCATCTAACAAAGAAAAAGTAGCTAGGCCCATGCCTCG
>CAYUFZ010000034.1:10322-12166 GCA_964444025.1 uncultured Emticicia sp. | reverse complement strand
AGCTAAATCTTTTCCCTCCATTGATATTCAAATTAAAAATAGCCGCTGGTTTTCCCAAAGAAAAAGACGGAATAAAGGAGAATCCATTGTTGGTAATGCTGGAAGACAATCGAAAATTAACTTGTTGCTTGGTACTATCAACGGATTGTGCCAAGCAAATATTGATGCTAAAAAGAAGGACTAGAGGGGATTTTTTAAAAAACATAAGAACGATTTCGTTGATAAATGATACATGAAATAGCTTACAAAAGTAGGTATTTCAGTTTTCAACAATTAACGAAATTCAAATTTCGAATTACAAAATTCAAACAATTTTATTTTTAACTAATTGTTTTTATTCGCCCGATTCTTGTTAAAATTGGAAATTCAACCATTTTAGGGGTGTCTTTCCATACTTTTTCTAAATCGTCTTTTATTAAATCTATCGGATTTTTTCCGATTGCTTTTTGATAATGTTTCAAAGCAGACCACGTTTCCAAATAGCCAATGAGTTGGTGGTAGTTCCATGTCTGTTTATTGATAAATACCGGGCAATTGATTTCATCAAAAGGAAAAGGCAGACTTTTGTATTGATTGTCGATGTGCTTTCTTTCAATATCCCAATACTTCCCAAGTAAATCGACATACAAGACATCAATTATTTTATCGATTTCAGGGTTTATTTTCAGCCTTCCATAGCCAATAAGAGCCAATATGGCTTCATTTTTGGCAGTTCGACGGACTTCTGCATAAAACTTATCAAAATCAAACCAATGTGCTGCCTGCCCAACGATGATTAAGTCGAAAGAGTTATTGGGAAAATCGCTCGATTCGGCAGCTTGCTGAGAATAGCGTACATTGGGCAAAAATTCAGCATTCATTAATTGCTGCATACTGATATCGGTTGCCTCAATAAAATCAAAATACCGAGAGATTCCTTTGGATACTTGCCCATTGCCTGTGCCGCAATCCCAAGCTTTATGTAAATATCTTGTTTGATGAATGATAAAATCAAATAATTCTTGCGGATATTCCGGTCGAAATTGTCGGTAATTAGACGAGTTTTCTGAAAAGTTATCTTTCATAGAAATACAGAGAATGATATTGCTGTTTATAATCTGAGAATACTTGAGGGAATGGGCAATCTCCCGACTATGCTCGCTCTAGCAATTTTTTAAAGCCAATTCCTACAATTATCCCCAAAATAACCCCAATAGAATCCGCAGCCATATCCCAATAATCGAAGCTTCGGTGAAAAGAATGAGGCAGCAGAAATTGTCCCACTTCAATCATATATCCGAAAAAAAAGCCTAAAAAAAGCGTTAGTAAGGCATTTCTAAACCCAAAAAACCAGCAGAACGACCATCCTGCAAAAGCAATAAAATGAGCAGTTTTGTCATTGAGGTCTTCTACCGATGGCAATTCATTGCTCGGCATCCAGCATAATATCATAATGATGACAGAGACAAGATAGCTGAGTGATTTATTTTCAAGAAAATTTGTGAGCAATCGTTTCAATTTCATCTAATAAAGCGTTTAAATCGTCTATGTTTGTAAGTGGATTCATCAAAGAAACTCGAAGGTACAAATGGTCTTTGAGGGTCGTTTGGACGATATAAAATTTCCCTGTTTCGAGTAATAATTTTCGGATATTGGCATTTATTTCATTCAGCTTTGCCTCCTCAACAGCAGAATAGCGGAAGCAAACAATATTACATTCTGGCTCGACTGCTAGCTCGAATTTGGAATGTTTTTGTATCATTTGAGCAAAGGTTTTCCCCAAATCATATAAATAATCGATATTTTCTCCAAAAATCTCTACTCCATGTGCTTTAATCATGGAATATATTTTCAAACTCATCATC
>CAYUFZ010000034.1:6654-10312 GCA_964444025.1 uncultured Emticicia sp. | reverse complement strand
ATCATCAATTTGGTACACTCAAAAGTTCTTTTTCCCGAATTAAACCAATCTTTTGATTCTTGATTTGCCCAAAGATATTGTGCTTTTTGCTGAAATGTTTTGTAAGAATCATCGTCATTTTTATAAACGACTGCTGTGGCGAGTGCTGGGGTCATCAGCATTTTATGCCAATCAATCACAACAGAATCCGCAAGCGACAATCCTTCTGTCTTATATTTGTACTTTTCCGAGAAAATCACCGCCCCTCCATGTGCCCCGTCGGCATGCAACCAAAGATTATTTTTTTGAGCAAACTCAGCAACCGCCTTTAAATTATCATAGCTCCCTGTGGAAGTAGAACACACACTAGCAACCACACAAAAAACATTGATGCCTTTTTCTTTGGCTTTTTGATAGTATTCTTCTAACAAATCAGTTTGCATTTGAAAATGCTCATTTGTAGGAACTTTTATAATCCCCTCACTTCCTAATCCCATGATTCTTACCGCCCTGTCCACACAGTAATGAGCTTCTTCCGAAACCATTACCGCCAATTTATCCGTGGTTCCATCTTCCCAAACGCCTGTTTTGGCAGCTCGTGCAGTCAATAAAGCTGTTAAGGTCGCTAATGTGCCGCCAGAAGTCAGCAATCCACCTGCTTTGTTATCAAAGCCAATTTTTTGAGCCAATAAATCTGATAAGATTTTTTCAAGCGGATTCGTTACCAGCCCCATTTCATAGACAGCCATTCCATTATTAAGCAAATGCGACAACATACCTGCCATTGCCGTAACTGGTAGCGGTGGAGTGACTTGATGCCCCATGTATCGAGGATGGTGCAAGTGATTGGATAATTCGATAACATTTCCGAAAAATTCATTCAAATCTCCTGAATTATTTTCAAAATCGTTTTGCCAAAATGCCAAACTTTTTTCAGGATTTTCAAATGGAATTACTTTCTCTAATTGACGGCTCTGAGCATTTTCTAAATAATCAGCCATTAAATCTACCAACTGATGTGCGTTTTTTCTAAAATCTGAGCCTGAAAATGCTTCTTGTAATCGAGACATACCTTGTTTTTTTGAATGACGAATGATTATTGAAATTTCTTGAGTGCCGAGATTAATTTTTCATTTTCTTTTCTTGTTCCGATTGTAATTCTGATACAATTTTCGCAAAGCTGAACATTCGAGCGATTTCTTGTGATGATTTTTTGATTAATCAAATAATCAAAAATAGTATTAGCATCAGAAAATTGCACTAATAGAGAATTAGAATTACTTGGAAAGATATGCTTGACAATTGGCAATTTTTCTAGCTTTGCTTTGAGATGTGCCGATTCTTGCATGATTTTTTTTACATATTCGTTTTTCTTCTCTTCTTTTCCCAAAGCTAAATACAGAAGCTTTTGTGTGACCAAATTCAGATTATAAGGATACTTTATTTTATTCAATACCTTAATCAAATCTTCGGAGGCAAAAGCCATCCCCAATCGCAAAGCCGCCATGCCCCAAGCTTTTGAGAATGTCTGTAACACCAACAATTGAGGATATTTATCCAATAATTTGGTGAATGATTCTTCTGGCGAAAAGTCAATATAGGCTTCATCTACGACCACCAATCCAGTATCGAATTTGTCTAAAATTTCAATAATATCTTCCCGTTTGATAGAATTTCCCGAAGGATTATTGGGCGAACAAATCCAAATAATTTTTGTGTTTGGCGTAACGGATTCAAGGATTTTTGGCGTATTCAATTGAAAATCTGCCAATAAAGGTACTTGTTTTACCTCTACATTCTGAATATCAGCACAAACTTTATACATGCCGTAGGTTGGCGGTAGAATGATAATGTTGTCTTGTTGTGGTTCGCAGGTAGCACGAATCACCAAATCTATGGCTTCGTCCGAGCCGTTTCCTAAGAATATTTGTTGCGGGCGGACACCTTTGATGGGAGCCAATTTTTCTTTCACGTCCGCTTGGTAAGGGTCTGGATATCGATTATATTTTGCCGAAATCACCGAACCATAAGGATTTTCGTTGGCATCAAGAAAAACCCCTTCTTTACCAGTATATTCATCTCTGGCAGATGAATAGGGGGTCAAGGATAAAATATGCGGTCGAATAACTTTATCTAATGAAAACATAGTTGATATAGAAAAAAGATTACATTCACAATCAAAGCATAAGAGATTGGAATTAAATAAAAATTACTTTTGCAAAATTGCTGAAAGTTGTTCTAACTTTGGTACAAAATTTCAAAAGAAAATCATGTTATCCAAAGAAAATATTTCAGAATACTTCAAAACACTGCAAGACAATATTTGTCAGGCACTGGAGCAAACCGATGGCAAAGCCAAATTTCGAGAAGATAATTGGCAACATCACGGCGGTGGCGGTGGCAGAACACGAGTAATTACAGATGGCAATATCCTTGAAAAAGGAGGGGTAAATTTTTCGGCTGTTTCAGGAGAAACTTCCGAGGCTCTGCAAAAACAATTGAAACTAACTGAAAAAGCAGATTATTTTGCTACTGGTGTGAGCATAGTTCAGCATCCAGTAAGCCCCATGGTACCGATTATACACATGAACGTCCGTTATTTTGAAATGTCGAATGGCATTTCATGGTTTGGTGGCGGAATCGACTTAACCCCTCATTATGTCAATGACGAAGATGCTGTTTGGTTTCATGAGCAATTGAAAAAGATTTGCGACCAACATGATTTGAGTTTTTACCCAACATACAAAGAATGGGCAGACAATTATTTTTACATCAAGCATCGAGAAGAAACTAGAGGAATTGGCGGAATATTTTTTGATTATTTGAAGCCCGCAAATGAAATAGAAAAAGAAAAAATCTTTGCTTTTGTGAAAGCCGTTGGAGAAGTTTTTGCCCCCATTTACACGCATTTGATGGCGAAAAATAGCAAACTTTCCTATGGAGAACAAGAGAAATCATGGCAAATGCTGCGTCGTGGGCGTTATGTTGAGTTTAATTTAGTTTGGGATAGAGGAACAAAATTTGGATTAGAGACAAACGGTCGGACGGAGTCAATTTTGATGAGTTTGCCACCAATAGCGAATTGGGTTTATGATTACCAACCAGACCCCAACACTCCAGAAGCACGAACGCTACGTTTGTTGAAAAAAGGAATTGATTGGATTTGAGAGCAATCAATTCTTTTCTTTGGACTTCAACCGTAAAAGTTTAGCAGAATGAGGCTGTTTTATAAGAAAAAATCATGGATAAGTACCATTGAGATAAAACAGCTTCATGAAATAAAATTCAAATTATTTGAAATTTATCTTCATTGACAACCCTAAACTCACTAGGCGAGCAGCCTACTTTCTCTTTAAACAATCTCGTAAAATGCTGAGGATATTTGAATCCTAACTCAAAAGCAATTTCATTGATAGTTTTATTGCTGTCAAATACTTTGTTTTTTGCTACTTCAATGGTTTTGTTTAAGAGATACTCTTTGGCAGAATGTCCGGTTTCTTTTCTAATTAAATCTCCAAAATAATTAGCAGAAAGATGTAGTTTTTCAGCAAAATATGCCACTGAAGGTAGTCCTATACTTTGTGGGGTTTCTGATACAAAATAGCTGTTTAACAAATCTTCAAAATTTTCTAAAATACCTTTATGGGCAGTATCACGGGTGAGGAACTGTCGGTCGTAG
>CAYUFZ010000034.1:0-6644 GCA_964444025.1 uncultured Emticicia sp. | reverse complement strand
GCTTTTTACTATGTTTGTCGATGGGCTGTTTTAGTTCAAATTCTATTTTAGCGAAAATATCCAAAATTAGTTGTCGCTCATCGTCCGACAAATGCAAAGCTTCGTTGGTTTGATAATCGAAAAATTTGTAATGGCTAATGTTTTTACCGAGGTGAGTTCCTATTAATAAATCTGGATGAAAAAGTAAGCCAAAACCCACCGGTTGGTATTCAACTTTGGGATTGTCGAAACTTGTAACCTGCCCAGGAGCAAAAAAGACCAACGTACCAGCCTGATAATCATAGTAATGACGGCCATACCGCATATCGCCACAGACAACATCTTTCAAAATGATACTATATAAGCCATACTGAAATTTGATACTTTCTACCTCACCCCAATTTCTTGGATTTGCTTTAGAATAGTCAATCACAGTAACCAATGGATGTAGTGTTTTGTGATTATTGGCAACATTGAATTCGTTGATATTATGAATATTTATAATTTTTTCCATAGGAAGCTTCCATTAAAATCTTTTCCAAAATTAAATATTTTATAACAACATTTTTATTATAAACGCTTAATCAGTAAAAATGGTAGAAAATGCAGTAATTTTTATACCAATACAAGCTACAATTAAGCTGAACTTTGCAATCAATCATTCTCATATTTAAAATATTCAATCTTTATGAAAAAAAATAGTTTTGGCTTTATTTTTCTCTTCTTGTTTTTTGTAATTTCATCACAAGCACAACTCGTAAAAACAAACGCAGGAATTGTAAAAGGTGCTACCGAAGGTGATGTAACCATTTTTAAAGGAATACCTTATGCTGCCCCTCCAGTTGGCGAGTTTCGTTGGCGGCCACCACAACCCGTAAAGCCTTGGAGTGGCGAGCGTGATGCCACCACTTTTTGTAAAGATTGTGGCCAAGCTGGATGGGGACAAGGTGGGAGACAAAAAATTTCTCCAAATTCTGGAGAAGATTGTTTGGCTTTAAATATTTGGAAACCATCATCTGCCCAAAAAGGAGCAAAATTACCCGTAATGGTTTGGATTCACGGAGGAGGGTTTACGGGAGGAAGCGGAGCTAGTCCCCAAAATTTTGGACATGAATTTGCCAAGCAAGGGGTTATTCTAGTAAATATCAATTATCGATTGGGGCGTTTAGGTTTTTTTGCCCATCCTGCATTAAGCAAAGAGTTCCCGAACGAACCCAAAGGCAATTATGGCTATATGGACCAAATTGCAGCTTTGCAATGGATTCAAACCAACATTGACGCTTTTGGAGGTGACCCTAAAAATGTTACTATTTTTGGTTTTTCAGCAGGTGGGGTATCGGTTCATTCTTTATTGACGATTCCGGCAGCCAAAGGGCTTTTTCATAAATTAATCAGTGAGTCAGGAGGGGGAAGAGATGGTGTACTTACAGGAAGACCGATAGGTAAAGAAAATGCCGATGTTTTCTATCATATTTCTGCCGAAACCATCGGCATGAACTTTGCCAAAAGTAAGGGGATAGAAGGAACAGATGCTGAAGCTTTGGCAAAATTGAGAGCCTTAAACGTGGAGGATATTGTTGATGGTGGACAAGAAACAGATGGACCAAATGGACCAAGAACTTATTCAGGGCCAATACTTGACGGAAAGTTAGTAGTAGAAACCGCCGAAAGTGCTTACATGGCTGGAAGACAACCCAAAATGCCTATTATGATTGGAAATTGCAGTGCCGAGATTGGTGGTGCTTTTGTGAGTAATGCCAAAACAAAAGAAGAATTGTTTGCTTCGTTTGGGGATTTGGAAGTTGATGCAAAAGCAGCGTACGACCCAGATGGCACCAAGACTTTCAATGAAATTGTAACTAAATTCAATACCGACTGGGTTTGGGGCGAACCTGCTCGAATGACAGCCCGAACATTTTTAGACAAAAAAGCCCCTACTTATATGTATCAGTTTGGATATGTGCCTACGGCTGCCCAACAGAGGTCGCCTTACGGTGCTGGACATGGTTCAGAGGTTTCGTTTGTATTTAATACACTCGATGCTCCACGTTTTGGGCCTCCTTCTAAGCCAACAGAGTTAGAATATGAATTAGCAAAAAAAATGAATGCTTATTGGGTGAATTTTGCAAAAACAGGAAACCCAAATGGGGCTGGTTTGCCTAATTGGCCGATTTATAACAAGCAAAATCAAGAGATGCTTGATGTGGAGCTTGATGGTAAAATAGTGGCTAAACCTGACCCTCGTAAGGGAAGATTTGATGTGATTGAAAAAGCAATGAAAAATAGAGGTAAAATACAATCAAGAGGTATTTAATACAATGCAAATGGTCAAACTAAATAACGGTATTGAAATGCCCATTTTGGGCTTTGGAGTTTTCCAAGTTCCTGATTTGGAAGAATGTGAAAAAAGTGTTTTGGAAGCAATTGAAACGGGTTATCGATTGATAGATACTGCAGCATCTTATGGCAATGAATCGGCTGTTGGAAATGCTATTAAAAAGTGCGGGGTAAGAAGAGAAGATTTATTCGTAACTACCAAAGTCTGGATTCAAAGAAACGGATATGAAGATACAAAAAAAGCTTTTGAAAACTCCTTGAACAAATTACAACTTGAATACTTAGATTTATATTTAATGCACCAGCCTTACGGAGATGTGTACGGCACTTGGCGAGCCATGGAGGATTTGTATAAGGAAGGTAAAATTAAAGCTATTGGTGTCAGTAATTTTCATCCTGACAGGTTAATAGACTTGATTATTCATAATGAAATAGTACCAGCGATTAACCAAATCGAAACCCACCCTTTTAATCAACAAACAGATACGCAAATTTTCTTGCAAGAAAATAAGGTTCAGATAGAATCATGGGCACCATTTGCAGAAGGTAAAAATGGAATGTTCACAAATGAATTGTTGATGAAAATTGGTAATAAATACGGAAAATCTATTGCTCAGGTGGTTTTGCGTTGGCTTACACAAAGAGGGGTGGTGGCTATTCCAAAGTCGGTCAGAAAAGAAAGAATGGAAGAAAATTTCAACATTTTCGATTTTGAACTAAGTGCAGAGGAAATGGAAATTATTAAAACATTGGATACAAAAACAAGTAGCTTTTTCGACCACCGTGATCCTGTAATGGTGAAGTGGTTAGGCGAAAGACAATTAGCAAATTAATTTTTAAACAAATAATAAAACAATGAAATCCGTATTTGTAACATTAATTATCTTATTATCAGTTCTTAATAATTCTTTTGCTCAGTCAAAAACAGAGCAAGAAATCCTTCAACTGTCAAAAGACAAATGGCAATGGATGGCAGACAAAGACGTTGATAAATTGGCAAATTTGTTTGATGAAAAGTCAAAATTTGTACACATGAGCGGTACTTGGAAAAAAGCAGAAGAACTCGAAATTATCAAAACAGGTAGTATTTGGTACAAAGAAGCCAAAATCCATGATTCTGCCATTGAAGTTTCTGGTAAAACAGCAATAGTTTGGAATAGAATTACGCTGGATGCAGTGGTAAGAGGAAATGTAGCAGTAACCGAATTTACTGTTACAGAAGTGTATCAAAAACAAGGTAAAAACTGGAAAATGCTCGCTTTGACTTTCAGCAGTGTGCGAGATACACATCAGATTAAGAAATAAAATTCGCCATGAATGCACGAATAAAACTGAAAAAACATTCGTGCATTAGTGGTAAAAAGACAGTGATTTAAACAAAAAAACAATGAAAAAATCAATTTTAGGAATCGTAATATTTGTTTTAATTTCAATGAATGCAATGGCTCAAAACACAGTCGAGGAAATCAAAACTCTTTCAAAAGATAAATGGCAATGGATGGCTGATAAAGATGTAGAGAAACTGGGCAAATTGTTTGATAGTCAAGCTATGTTTGTACACATGGGTGGCTCATGGGGCAAAGAACGTGAATTAGAAATTATCAAATCAGGCTTTATTCACTACAAAAAAGCCGATATTCATGAGGTTTTATCCCCAATAGTTATTGAAAATACAGTCGTGTTGCTGAATAGGATTACGCTAACTGCGGTAGTGAATAATACCGAAGTTTCAAATCCTTTTATGGTAACAGAAGTATATGTTAAAGTAGGAAATGAATGGAAAATGGGTTCACTTTCTTTTTCAAAATTGATGGGGCCAAATTGATTGTTAATAGAATTCTCAATTTCACAAAAAAGTATTTAGATAAATTATCTTAAAACTAATTAAAAGGATGATGAAAGTGACCCAAAAACATATTTTTGTAGCCTTTTTGATTTTGACGTTATCAATGTTTGTTGTTTTGATTGGTTCATGGACTATCTTCAACGATGAAGACAACGGTTGGGGCATATACAAAGGCGATGAAAAAAGCACGAGCTACTCAAAATTCGACCAAATAAATGTTTCAAATGTTTCGACATTACAAAACGCTTGGACTTTTCAGATGAATGATGTCCCACAAGGTGGTTCACCAATGAGTAGTCAAAGCAACCCTATCATAATTGACGGTATAATGTATGCTAATTCTGGTAAACAGTGGGTGTATGCCATCAATGCACAAACAGGGAAGCAGATTTGGGCTTTCAATGCTTTGGCTGAAGGCGAACCCACTGCCGCAAGTAGAGGCGTAACTTACTGGGCAAATGGAGACGATAAAAGGATTATTTATTCGGCTGGAAATTATCTATTGGCAATAAATGCCAAAACAGGCAAACTTATTACCACATTTGGTCAAAAAGGGAAAGTTAATCTCAATATGGGAGTAAGAGATGACCCCAACAAAATTTCAGTAACCCTCACCACACCAGGCAGTATCTTTAAAGACCTCATCATCATTGGCTCTCGTTTGCCCGATTTTTATGGTGCTGCACCAGGGTATATCCGAGCTTATAGTTGTAAAACTGGAAAATTAGCCTGGACTTTTCATACCATTCCTCACCCTGGCGAAAAGGGGTACGAAAGCTGGCCCAAAGATGCCTACAAATATGCGGGTGGTGTAAACTGCTGGGCAGGAATGAGTATAGATATTAAAAGAGGAATGGTGTTTTTGGCATTAGGTTCGCCTACCTTTGACTATTACGGTGCCGACCGAATCGGGGCAAATCTTTTTGGAAATTGTGTATTAGCCTTAGATGCGGCTACGGGCAAGTATAAATGGCATTTTCAGACTGTTCATCATGACCTCTGGGATTATGATTTACCCTGCCCCCCCAATTTGGTTACTATCAAAAAAGATGGAAAAGAGGTTGATGCCGTTGCTCAGGCTACTAAACACGGATTTGTTTTTGTTTTGGACCGTGTTACAGGTAAGCCACTTTTTCCAGTAGAAGAACGTAAAGTGCCAGCGTCTAATCTCCCTGGCGAAGTTGCTTATCCTACGCAACCTTTTCCAACCAAACCAAAGGCTTTTGTAAAGCAATTTATGACAGAGGAAGACCTTACCAATTATTCACCAGAAAACCATGAAGCTATTTTGCAGAAGTTTCGTTCGGTGCGATATGAAGGCTTATTTACGCCACCTGACTTAAAAGGAACGCTTTCTTTGCCTGCAACCAGAGGTGGAATAAACTGGGGTGGGGCAGCATTTGACCCAAATACCAATTACTTGTATTTGCGTGGGCATAATCTGCCTGAAATTCAGACGATTGTGGATGCCAACAAAACCTTTCAAGCACGCAATAATTCTACTTTCGAAAGAGGTAGAGTAACTTATCTGAAACATTGTGCATCTTGCCACGGCACGGAAAGAAAAGGAATTCCTCCAACATTTCCTTCTTTGATAGGTCTAAAAGATAAAAAACCAGAAAAGGAAATGCTTAAGAAAATACAAAATGGTGCTGGTGCAATGCCGGGATTTAAAGGGGTATTATCTCCTGCCGAAGAAAACGCTATCATTGCCTTTATTTACGAAAAGCAAAATGCAGGAATTGAAACTCCACAAGCGACAAAAACTGGCCAAAATCCCGAAAGGTACATGAACACCACCGCTTATGCCACATGGAGCGACCCAAGCGGAAACCCCGCAATGAAAGGACCTTGGGCAACTTTAAGTGCCTTAAATCTTTCAACTGGCGAATATGAATGGCAAATACCTATTGGAAATGATGAAAAACTGCAAGAAAAAAATGGACCTCCAACAGGACTTTTAGCTCGTTCTGGACCGATGGTAACGGCTGGTGGACTGGTTTTTATTAGTGGAGCAGCAGATAAGAAACTTTGGGCTTTTGATAAAAAAACGGGGAAATTGGTTTGGGAAACCACACTTCCTGGTGTAAATAATGCCAATGTTTGTTCTTATATGGTAAAAGGTAAACAATACGTAGCGTTGTCAGTAGGTGGTACTAAGGAAAATCCATCAGGTTCGATAATGGCTTTTGCCTTACCCAATTAGAGCTTGAATTAATTTAAAAGTAGGCCTTCAACGGAATAACATGTATTAAAAAATATCGATAATGGAAATATTACAATTCAGAAAAATAAACTTCTTAAAAGCGGTAGTTAGGTTGCTATCATTCTTTTGCCTTTTCCTTTGTGGTTCAATCAGTTATGGCCAGTCAAAATCAAAGCCTATCGTAATTCAAGAACAAGGCAGTTTTGCCGTTGGTGGTTCGGTAATCAAAAACGAAGGAACTTTTGACCCCATCAAACGTACGCCCGAAGGACAAAC
>CAYUFZ010000033.1:18420-19008 GCA_964444025.1 uncultured Emticicia sp. | reverse complement strand
CGAAGGAAAAATTGAAGGAAAAATTGAGGGAATCATCGAAGGAAAAATTGAAACAGCAAAAATGATGAAACAAGAAGGTGAAACTTTAGAAAAAATCAAAAAATACACTGGTTTATCCGACGAAGAAATCAATCAATTATAATGAAAAAATCCCCGTTCTCAGATTTGAACGAGGATTTTTATTATATCCACCCTTCTTGTGAGATTGCCTCCTTTATAGCAAGAAATTAAGCAAATGTTCGATAATTTTTACATGGGTACTTCCATTAATAATATTTCTGTATCTGGACTCAATATTTCCCAACTGAACTTGCTTGTATTCCACAATCCATACCCATCTCTGCGATTCAACTCTTGTTCATTGATTCGAACAGAGCCTTCCAACACAAATACATACACACCATTATTTCCTGAATGCCATTCGTAATTACCTTTTTCTCCAGCATCAAATTTACCCAAACTAAACCAAGCATCTTGATGAATCCAAACACCTTCGTCATTAGGATTTGGCGAAAGAATTTGTTGTAATTTATTGATGCGGTCGTTGATATTGAGTTGAAGACGGCACTGGCGGGCGAAGTCGCACTT
>CAYUFZ010000033.1:15180-18410 GCA_964444025.1 uncultured Emticicia sp. | reverse complement strand
AAACACCTTCATCTTCTGGCAAAGGTGATAAAATTTGTTGAAAACGATTCTGTCTATCTTTAGTATCTAAAGTAATTTGGTCGTATCTTGGCTCAACATTTTTTTTATTCGGGAACACCCAAATTTGCAAAAACTTCACCTCTTCATTCGCATTTTTATTGTATTCGCTGTGATATACCCCTGTGCCAGCACTCATCACTTGAATATCTCCTTTGCGAATCACCGCTCGATTACCCATGCTATCTTGGTGTTCCAAATCGCCCTCCAAAGGGATACTGATAATCTCCATGTTCTGGTGTGGGTGTGTCCCAAATCCTTGTCCTCCCGATACTTTGTCATCATTCAACACTCTCAATGCCCCAAAGTTCATTCGCTCAGGATTATAATAAGAGGCAAAGCTAAAGCTGTGATAGCTATCCAACCAACCATGGTTGGCGTTTCCTCGACTTGCTGCTCGATGTAAAATTGATTGTTGTTGCATTTCTTTCGTTCATTATATGTATCAACATCTAATTTTGTTGTTTGGTTTCAAGCTTGGAAATTTCCACATCTCTTTTCTTTTTTCAACAAACAAAAGAGAATCTAAAAGCATATTCAAATATATTTCACCAACAGCTGATAATAAACCCATGGCATTTTATTTTCTATTGGGTTCTTACAACAGTGCCTCTATTTGTTGGTTCCATTTCTCTAATTTTTCGGCAAATACCCTTCGATATTTTGCGATTATTTGCTGGTGTTTTTGCTGAAAGATTTTATTCATGCGTTTGTTAACGGAGAAATCTCGAAAAATACATTCAAAATTTTCGATATTTCCTATCATTCGTCGGTAATCTTTGCTGAGAAGGTTATTATCTTCTAAATATTCTTGTTCATTTTCTATAAAAAGGCAGACAGTCTCGTTGGTTGCTAATCCAAAAGGAATCCATTGTTGTACCCGGCATTCTCCTTCATACCCGAAAAATGTTCCATTATACAAGCTATAATATTCTGTATTCGCTTGTTCTTCTCCATAAAACAGGTATTTTTCTGCTTCATGTATCTCTACTTTAAATTCTTTTTGTCCAAAATTCGCTCGCCACTCTTCTTGACTCAAAGGCTGATTCTCGTTGATAAAATAATCCAATACCATCGATTGACCGCCCTGCTCGACCAACAGAGCAACATGATACCCCCAATGAAGTCTGCCCGACAAGGATAATTGATTAGGGTCTGCGACATTGATAGTGACTTTGGACTCTTTTTGATACCTGCTGGGGGCAAAAATCCAAATCTTTTGGTGCGAAACTGCTTGTTTCTTCAATATCAAGGAAGCATAATGTGTCAAATTATGACAATTGCCTTGTTTGTACCGAAACATCGGGGCAAGCAATGGTTTGAGTGCCTCAAATACCGACAGAAAGAACGGGTTTTCTTCTACTTGATTGATGGAATATTGTCTTTCTGTTTGCATTCTTTTTGGTTTGATTTAAAAAATGGGGGGCTGTATCATTTGCCTTGTTTAGGGACGAAAAACGGAAGTCGTCTCTTTTTTGAGCAGGCATCAATCACTCTTTCTAAATAATTAGGCAAGGAGAATGCACTTCTTGATTGGGCAAGGAAATGCTCTTTCTTAATTTCACAAACAAAAGTACAACAGAATTTGGATTTCTTTTCAAGCTTTCCGAAATATCGTAGCTTGATGCTATTTGTGTATGCCTCAACTATGCCAATAATTGTTCCAAACGTACCTGCCATTTGTGAAGGTTATTGGCATATATTTTTCTGTATTGGTCAATCAGGGTTTGGTGCTTTTTTTGAAAATTTTGTGTCATTCGTTTATTGACAGAAAAATCTCTAAAGACACACTCAAAATTGATTACTTTTCCAGCCAACAAGCGATAGTCTTCGCTTTTGTCCGTCGTGTTTAGAAAATGTTCTTTTTCTCGGCTAAAGAATTCAAAAGCAGTCTCATTTACAGCCAAGCCTTTGGCAATCCATCCCTGCTCCCGGCATAGTCCCTCATAACTAAAATAGTTGCCGCTAAATAATGTTTTCTTTTTATTTGGCAACTTGAGTCCATAAAAAAGATACTTATCTGAATCTTGTATGTCAATTTTATATGTATTCAATCCAAAAGTATTCAGCCACTCGCTTAAAGTCAATGGCTTTTTTTCATCCACCATAAAATCGAATACAAATGCTTGTTTGTTATATTCTATCCACAAAGCAACATGGTATCCCCAATTCAGCATGCCTGTCGGAGAAATCTGATTCACATCTGGCACTGAAATAGGTATTTTGGAGGCTATATCGATGCGACTGGGGGCAAAAATCCAAATCTTTTGATGGGTCACTCCAGCTTTTGTCAAAATCAATGAAATGAAATGTGCCAAATTATGACAATTTCCTTGTTTATATTTATAAATGGGTTCTATCGACGGACGAATCGCTTCAAAAAGATTGACAAAATAACTCGTTTCTTTTTCTTCTAAAGTCCAGTTTTGGGTCTCAAATTTCATGAACAATTTTTTTTGCCAATTTTCAATATTTTTTGTCAATTTTCAAGCATTTTTTGGGGAATGATTTATTAATCTTCCTATAAACGGGAGGCTTTTCTCCTTTCTTAGATTTTTTATATTTTTTTAATTATTTCTTGACATTTTCTTAAAATAAGAGTCACGGCTTTCTACTAATATTGATGCAGTTTTAATTAAAATAATATACTTATTTTTCTCCTTTAAAAACAATGGATACAAGCATCAAATTGGTTGTTTTGGATATGGCAGGAACGACCATCCAAGACCACAAAGAAGTAGAAACATGCTTTGCCCAAGCTTGTCAGGCATCTCAATTAGATGTCTCGAACGAAAGGATTTTGGCATTGCAAGGTTATTCAAAAATTCATGTTTTCCAATTGCTTTGGGGCGAAAGGCTTGGCGATAATCACCCCGATTTGAAAGAAAAAGCCAATGCTTCTTTTGTAGCTTTTACTGAAATTTTGGAAAAACATTATTTAGAAAATCCCATTTTACCGACCGAGGGTTGCTTGGAAACTTTGGCTTTTTTGAGAGAAAATAAAATCAAAATTGCTCTAACGACAGGCTTTTACAGAAAAGTTACGCATATAATCTTAGAAAAATTGGCTTGGCTCGAAGGTTTGGATAAAAATTATTTCAATGCTTCGGGCAAAGGAATCATCGATTTATCAATCACCAGTGATGAAGTAGAAAAAGGCAGACCCGAACCGT
>CAYUFZ010000033.1:2371-15170 GCA_964444025.1 uncultured Emticicia sp. | reverse complement strand
TCATGATTTTCAAGGCTATGAAAACTTTCGGCATTTCAGACCCTCTTCAAGTACTAAATATCGGAGACACTCCTTCGGATTTACAATCGGGGGTTCGTGCTGGTTGTAGATTTTCACTGGGATTGACCAATGGAACACATTCTGTCGAACAATTAAAAATCTATAGAAACGATGGTCTGTTAAATTCTTTGGCAGAATTACCTACTTTTCTTCAAAATATTCAATAAAATAGTATGAAATTCGACCTAATCGTCATTGGTGCAGGCATTCTTGGCTCTGCCCATGCCTATCATGCTGCTCAGAAAGGGCTCAAAGTCTTGGTGCTTGAAAAAGATAATTTTCAAGTGGGTTCTACGGTTCGTAATTTTGGACAAGCTGTTCCTTCTGGAATGACCGGCAAATGGTTTCAATACGGCATTCGCTCGCTCGACATTTACCAGAACATTCAATCAACTTTTGATATTTCGGTGCGACGCAACGGTAGTATTTACTTGGCTTCGGATGAAGAGGAATGGGGCTTATTGCAGGAATTATACCAATATCATCAATCAACAGGCTATCCTTGTCATTTATTATCTAAAAGACAATGTACCGAACGTTATCCAGCTCTTAAAGAAAATTATGTAAAAGGAGGGCTTTCTTTTCCCAACGAATGTAGCATCGAACCCAACCTCATGATTCATCGCTTGTCGGATTATTTGATAGAACAAAAAAATGTTCAAATCAGATATAACTCTACGGTTGTTGCTTGCGAAGCTCTTCACGAAGAAACCAGGGTTCAAACTGCCGCAGGAGAAAAATTTTATGCCGACAAAGTCATCATTTGCTCAGGCTATCAATTCAATCTATTATTTCCCGAAATTTTCAAAAACAGTGGGCTGATTGTCAGTAAATTACAAATGCTCCAAACGGTTCGGATGCCTACGGTTTCGCTTTCGGGCAATATCCTGACAGGACTGACCATCCGTCGGTATGAGTCATTTGAAACCTTGCCTTCTTTTGCCAAGCTTTCCCAACCAGAGCATTACCGACACCTCCAAGAATGGGGCATTCATCTTTTATTCAAACAAGCCATAGATGGCTCGATTATTATCGGAGATTCGCACGAATATGCTCCTGTCGGCGAAACAGACAAACTTGGTTTCGACACCAAAGAATGGATAGACGAATACATCCTGAAAGAGGCAGAAAGAATTGTTCAATTTCCCGTGAGAAAAATTGCCAGAAAATGGGCAGGATTTTATACCCAACACCCCCAGGAAATTTTTGAATATCAAGTTTCAAAGAATATTCATATTTTCACTGGCATCGGAGGAAAAGGCATGACTTCCGGATTCGGGTATGCCGAGGCAAACATCAATCGTTTATTTTAGGCATTAAATTTCCTTAAATCTTGCTTATTTCTTTTGAAATGGCAAGATTTTTGCTTTTGAATAAGATATACCCAATTACATATTTATTTTAAAGCTCAATAATCATGCCCAAAATTTTAGGATTTAATAATTTGGTTAATCGATTCTTACTCCATGTATTTCTTTGCTGTGGAATAGCTGTTTTTTTACAAAGCTGTTCTAGTAATTCTATCGAACCTACACCCGTCAGCAACTCCAAAGCGACCTCTGAGTTCAACTCGGATTTTTTGATGAGTTGGACGGACTTACAACTCAAGCTGATTCGTACGACCCCAGGCTATGCTCCACCCGTGGCAGCCAGGGCTTTGGGATATAGTTATTTGGCAATCTATGAAAGTGTGGTATCTGGAATGCCCGAATATTCCTCTCTTGCTGGTCAAATCAATGGCTTGGCATCATTGCCTAAACCCGACCAATCCAAAGAATACAATTGGGCTTCTGCCGCCAATGCCGCCATGGCTGCGATGCTGAATCATCTTTACTCTGGCACTTCTGCTGCTAATAAATCATCGATTGATTCCCTTCGATTGAAAATTGAAGGAAGTCTTCGCACCAGTCAAAATAACCAAGAGGTCTCTGACAGGTCGGTTGGCTTTGGGATTCAAATCGCCAATGCCTTGATTGCTTTCGCAAAACAAGATGGAGGCGATGATGCTTGGAATAATAATTTCCCTGCCAATTACCGACAAGTATATGGATTGGGAGCTTGGGAGCCAACTGGCACCCAAAAGATTCCTTTATTGCCCTATTGGGGCAAAAACAAAACTTTTGCCCTTGCCAATATGAGTACCAAACCTACGGCTCCTTATGCTTTTTCGTATGCAACGGATTCGCAGATGTACAAACAAGCCAATGAGGTCTATGAAGTAGGAAAGAATTTAAACCTCGACCAAAAAATGATTGCCCTCTACTGGGCAGATGGCTCTAATACCATCACTCCTCCAGGGCATCACCTCAACATTGCCAAAATTGTCCTCTCCAACGAAAAAGCTAAACTCGACAAAGCTTCCGAGGTATTTGCCAAAGTTGGGCTTGCTGTCAATGATGCCTTCGTATCTTGTTGGCGTGCCAAATTTACACACTACCTCATGCGGCCGATTACTTACATCAATCATAAAATCGACCCGACTTGGAAACCTTACCTCGAGACACCCCCTTTTCCCGAATATACTTCTGGTCATTCGTCTTGCTCTGGGGCAGTTTCTGAGATTTTAACCTCTATTTATGGCGATAATTATGCGTTTACCGACAATACCTATCAGGGGAAATATGCCAATCGAAGTTTCAAATCTTTTTATGCTTATGCAGACGAGGCGGCGGTTTCTCGGATGTATGGTGGCATTCACTATCGACAGGCCAACGAAAATGGCATGAAAAACGGTAAAAATATTGCTCTCAACATCCTTAAATTTAAGTTTAAGAATTTATAATGGTCAAATTTGTCAATCGATATCGGATAGGAATATTTATTTTTTCACTGTTTTGTCTGACTGCCGGGAAAGCTCCTGCTCAAGCCCTTGTTGCTCAACAAAACTCCGAAATTCCTTTGGCTTGGTTTCGTTTGCAATTACAGCTCATTCGGTCTTCGGAGGGATTCGTCCCTCCGGTGGCAGCTCGTGCTTTGGCTTATTCGGGATTGGCTTTATATGAGTCTTTGGTGCCAGGAATGCCCAAGTATCGCTCGCTTGTCGGTATTTTAAATGAATTAAACTATCTTCCTCCAGTCGATACCAAGCTCAGTTATGATTGGTTGTTGGCTGCCAATGCCGCCCAAGCAAGACTTTTAAAAAATTTGTACCCTTATCCTGCTAATATTCCTAAAATTGACTCACTAGCTCGCTTGTTCGAAAGAAAATATGACAATCATCTCGACAAAGCTCTGACAGCCCGTTCGATTCAGTGGGGTGAACGTTTGGCTAATGCTATTTTTGAATATTCTAAATCGGATGGTGGACATGAGGGTTTTCGAAAAAATTTCCCTCCTAATTATCAAACCACCAAAGGGGCTTGCCTTTGGACTCCCTCCAAAGGTCAGGACATTCCTTTGCTACCTTATTGGGGACATAACCGGACTTTTGTGAAAGGAAATGCAGATTTCGAACTCCCCGAACCTCCTCGTTGCGAGGCAGGAAAAGGATCTTTGTTGTATGCCCAAGCATTGGAGGTTTATAGTGTCGGCAAAAATCTTAGCGACGAGCAAAAACAAATTGCCTACTTTTGGGCTGATGAGGCTGGAAAATCTTTTACGCCACCTGGACATGCCCTCTCTATCGCTTGTCAAATTATCCAAAAAGAGAAGATGCCCCTCGAAAAAACCGCTGAAATTCTCTGTAAATTGGGTATCGGTATGAATGATGCGTTTATTTCTTGTTGGAAATGTAAATTTATGCATGGTTTGCTTCGACCTTCTTCTTATATTCGTTCTACCATTGACCCAAATTGGGAACCTTTGCTCCCAAATCCTCCTTTTCCGGAATATACTTCTGGACATGCGTCTGTTTCGGGTGCTGCCGCCCAAATTCTTTCGGACTTTTTTGGCTTCAACTATGCTTTTACGGATGCGACACATGCCAATCTAAAACCTCGTTCGTTTGATTCTTTTTTCGATTTTGCCAACGAAGCGGCTAATTCTCGTTTGTATGGTGGCATTCATTACCGAAATTCCAATGAACAGGGTTTGAAAAATGGGAAACGCATCGGAAAGAATGTTTGTACGCTTCATTTTATAAAATAGTTAGAATCGCATCTCACCATTTTCCATTGGCTTCTCGCATAAAATGGAAACGGCAATAATTGTTATTGATTTTTATAGCTATCTTTGTCCATTCTTTAAGTAGTAGCGATTATTATGAAACTTTTTTTTAGAAAATCTGGCGAAGGCAAGCCGATTATTATATTGCATGGGGTATTTGGTTCGTCAGACAATTGGTTCTCTATCAGCAAAGCGATTGCAGAGAAAGGATTTGCCGTTTATGCCTTGGATGCTCGCAACCATGGACAATCTCCTCGAAGCGAAATATTTGGCTATGAGTGGATGGCGGAAGATTTACACGAATTTATTCAAGACCATCAACTTCAGGATGCCATCATCATCGGACACTCGATGGGAGGGAAAACTGTCATGCATTTTGCTATGAAGTATCCTTCGCTTTTTGATAAATTGATTGTTGTGGACATCGCTCCCAAATTTTATCCTGCCCATCATTCACACATCATACAAGGGCTTCAGGCTATTGATTTAGAAACATTGGCTTCTCGTCAAGAAGCAGAGAAAACATTGGCAATGCACGTATCCAATATTGGCGAAAGGCAATTTTTATTAAAAAATCTTTATCGAACTGAAACAGGTAAATTTGATTGGCGAATCAACCTTCCTGTATTGAGTCGGGAGATTTATCAAATCGGCGGAGATTTTACGGATACCCAAGTCGTCGAAAAACCGATATTATTTATCCGTGGAAGCGAATCGGGCTATATCTTTGACGAAGATATTTCTATGATTCAGGAGATTTTCCCGCTTGCATCGGTGCTTACCATTCAAGGAGCAGGACACTGGGTACAAGCCGAAAAACCAGAAGCTTTTGTCGAAGCTGTGATTCAATTTATTAAGCATTAATTTATCAACCTACCAAATCTTTTCACATGTCTGCCAATCTTATCATTCTAGGCATCACGGTTCTTATCAGCCTTTATGCTTTCAGCAATACCGCTTTTTTGGTAAAAATGATGCTCAATCCATATAGCGTCAAGCACCAAGGGGAATACCATCGTCTGGTTACTTCGGGTTTTGTGCATGCCGACTTTTTTCATTTGTTTTTCAATGCCTTCACTTTATATAATTTTGGAGACTTTGTCGAGCAAGTATTCATTCAACGCATGGGTGAAGACGACCCTCGCATGGGTTCTATTGCCTATTTGCTTTTTTATGTTGTGGCGGTGGTCATTTCAGACATACCTACATTTTTAAAAAATAAGAACAATCGAAATTATAATTCTTTGGGAGCTTCTGGGGCAGTCTCAGCGGTTGTTTTTGGAGCCATTCTCTTTGTTCCAACCAGTACACTGACTGTCATGATTTTCCCAATGCCTGCCTTTATTTTTGCCATTTTATATTTGGCATTTACTTATTATGAGATGCGACGAGGCAATGGTTTTATCAATCACTCAGCCCATTGGTATGGTGCAGTTTTTGGTATGTTGACCATGATTATTCTTTATCCACAAGTATTGCCAAGCTTTTTCAATCAAATCTTAGCTTGGAGACCTTTTTAAGAAACAATCATTTTCATAAAAAAACCGTATATTTGGGTTCTAATTCCCTTTTATAGGAATAATTATTACAAAAAACCAAAGATTCTACTAACATGAGAAAAAAAATCGCTGCAGGAAACTGGAAAATGAACAAAACTTTCGACGAAGGTCAAGTATTGCTTTCTGAAGTTGTCAATATGGTTAAAGATGAAATCACCAACCCAAATGTGGTAGTGGTGCTTTGTGTCCCTTTTCCTTATTTGAGTACATTTGGAAAAGCCATCGACACTCCGAAAGTTTCTTTAGGAGCTCAAAATTGTTATCCCAAAGCTTCGGGTGCTTATACAGGAGAGGTATCTGTCCCGATGCTTCAGTCGGTTGGGGTAAGCCATGTCATCATCGGCCACAGCGAGCGTCGCCAATATTTCAATGAATCGGATGCCTTTTTGGCTGAAAAAACAGATGCCATTTTAGCAGGAGGCTTGACTCCCATCTTCTGTTGTGGTGAAACACTCGAACAACGCAACGAAGGCATTCATTTTGATTTTGTCTGTGGACAAATCAGCAACAGCCTTTTCCATTTATCGGCAGAAGAACTGAGCAAAGTAGTCATCGCTTATGAACCTATTTGGGCAATTGGTACAGGGGTGACGGCATCCAACGAACAAGCCCAAGAAATGCACAAAGTCTTGAGAGAGCATTTGGCAAGCAAATACGGCCAAGCAGTAGCTGATGAAATTTCTATCCTTTATGGAGGAAGTGTCAATGCCGCCAATGCCAAAGAACTATTCGCTTGTCCGGACGTGGACGGAGGATTGGTAGGGGGAGCTTCTCTTAAATCAAGAGATTTTGTTGACATCGCTAAGTCATTTTAAAATAATTCTTAATTTTTACCTATTGATTACATGGGTACGAAGAATTGAATCTATAACCCCTTCGGGGGTTTTGTTTTTTATGGATGAATCATTAGGATTGTGCTAAATAATAACCATGAAAGGGGGAATAATGAACATTAATAAACCCCAAAGAGATGCTACGATTTTAACCAAATAGCCATTCAAAAGCCTATAATAATACCACCCCTTTCGGGGTTCATTCGTATCTTTCGATTTATATTGCTATAATCTTATCACCCCTTCGGGGTTTGTTTTTTTATGGATGAATCATTCGATTATATTAAATATAACCCTGAAAGGGTGTAACAATTATAGAAAAATAGTTAAAACCCAAAGAAATGGTATGTCTAGCAACCCAAACAAAAAATACAGATAAATCAGACATTCTAAAACCCCGGAAGGCTGATATCATTCTGACAAATCCTGAAAAAAACTTTGGACAATAACCGTTAAATAAAAATTTACTCTTTTCAAAAAAATTCATAGAATAAATCAGCATTTTGTTGCAAATTTGCAAAAACTTCATTCGAGCATTGATGCGGATTATCCATTACTTCTTACTGTTTTTATTAGCAGGGCTTCAAGCGAAAGCTCAAGGAGTCTGCGACTTGAGCGGTTCTTCCATTGAAAAAGGTAATTTCGACTTTCAAGGTCCCGCCAGTGCCTGTATCGGAAATCCCATCAAAATCATCGATAAATCTGGAGGAAAAGACATCAAATACATCTATGGATATCAGGGCGAGGAAGCATCCAAGCTAGGTTCTATCTCATCGTCTAACAATACCGAATATACTTTTCTTTCCAAAGGAGTCTTTACAATCTTACAATACGGCACCAAAAACGGAAAGCCAATGTACTCCTGCCGAAAGGTAAGTATCAAGGAAGATAATATGCCTGATGTAGCAGTCGAAACTTGTAATAATACCAATTTATATGTAACAATAAGAAATACCGTCATCAATGATTTTGATTCTTACAAATTCATTTGGTCTGATGGTACCACAAATGTTATTAATAATATCAAGCTGCCCTATACTATTTCCAAAACTTTTGGGTATAGTGCAAGCCAATCTTTTACCATAGAAGGAATTTATAATTCAGGGGTAAGTTGTAGTCCGCCTCGTCCCATTACTGTTAAAATGAATAGAGGGGAAATGTTTCCCAGAATTCGTAAAATTGACCTGAATGAAAAAGGGGATAAAGCTACTTTAACTATTACGGGAAATCCTGATGCTGAATATTTTCTCTATACACGTTCTATTCTTAATCAAGGGAAAGTACCAGACTCGAATATGAAAAAAGTATCCATCGGCGAAACAAGCATGGATATTCCCAATCCAAGTAAAAGCACTTGTTTTGCATTGGGGAGAAGAGGTGATAACGGATGTGTCGAAATTGCAAATGAAGTGTGTACCATTCCTTCCGAAATAAGCTCAGATGGGTTTTCAAATACACTGACTTTCGATTCTCCCAACATCGGCATTATCCCAAAAACTGCCGTTTATACCAATATTCTATCTATCAAAAATAATATAACCAGAACAGATAATCAGGGAAAATCTACTCTTTTGGGCTCTAAAAGTTCTCCTTTTGTAGATAAATCTATCAACTGTAAGCTCAATTATTGCTATTCACTAATACATGAATTGGTTGTTTCTTATGCGGGATATATAGATGAAGGATATTTAGACACGGTAGTCATCTCTCAAAAAAAATGTATCAATCGTGAAAAAATCTCTGCTTCTCCTATCAAGGACATCTCGGTGACGGTCAATGACAAGGCTCTGACTGATATTTTATATCAAGATGACAGTGCCTGGCCACTGAAAAGAGAAAAATATTTTTTGTATAAAGAAGAGGGCAATCAATATGTCAAAATTGATTCGTCTGCCACTGCTGGACAGACCTTCACCGATACCAAAAATTTGCCTACCTTGGCAAGCCATTGCTATAAAATCCAATTTAGAGACGAATGTGGCAGTCTTTCAGAGTTGTCTCCTCCCGCTTGTAGTATTTTTTTGACTGAAAATGCCGTCAAGGATTTGCAATGGACGGCGGCTTCTCCTTTTGCTTTGGGAGGGCTTAACCGCTACGAGGTTTTGGCTCTGAACGAAGCAAGCTTGGCAGACGAACGCCTGATTATCAAATCTCCTTACGACAATACGCACCATCCTGACCTAAGCCCTTATGAAGCTTATGCTCCCTTTCAAATCAAGGCGGTTTCTTATACGGGCAAGGAAAGTCGTTCCAATATCCTCAAAATCCCTATCCCTGTATTGCTTTACTTTCCTTCGGCTTTTAGCCCCAATGGCGATGACATTAATGAGACATTCTTGATGTTGGGAAAAACCAAACGCCTCCGCCAATTTCGATTGGAAGTATTCAATCGTTGGGGAAATCTTGTCTTCTCTACCGACCAAGTTGATTTTCATTGGGAAGGGCTAGAGCCAGCTGTTTATACTTTCCGTTTGGAAGCCGTGCTAGACAACGACTCCATCCACCGTCAAACGGGTACTTTTAGCATTATACGATAATCCTCTTGTATTTTTCTCCGATTAATCGTAGATTTAAGTTTTAATCCACTTTTAATCTGACCATTGCTATGTACAAGCCATGCCTGACATTGTCTCTCCAATCGATTGCTTTCTGCACCCTGTTGTTGCTGCTGGGCATGATTGGCAGTGCCGAAGCCCAAAGAAACTATGGTCTAGAAGCTGGAACTTTGGTTTCAAGCTCTGGACAAACGCCCTTTTGGCAACGCAGCAATCAATACGGAACCATTCCTTTGCAAAATCCTTTGTTTTACGCCAGTGCCTCCATTCGACAAGATTATGACTCTACTCTGCGTGTCAATCAAAAGATTCGTGCTTGGGCTTGGGGATATGGTGCCAATGTGCATCTGAATGTTGGCAAACAAAGCAATGTATTGTTGCCAGAAGCTTATCTAAAAACCCGCTGGAAAGCCTTAGAATGTTACGTGGGTCGGAGAAAAGAAATCATGGGATTGGTCGATTCTTCCTTGAGCAGTGGCTCTTATATTTGGTCGGGCAATGCCCTACCCATGCCTAAAATACAAATTTCTATCCCCAACTACGTGTCTGTTCTAGGACATGGCTTATTGGCAATCAAAGGAAACTTTGCCCATGCTTGGTTTGGCAAACAAAAATATGTCGAAGGCTATTATTTGCATCAAAAGTCGCTTTACGGGCGTATTGGCAGGGAACATGCTCCATTTCAGTTTTTTGCTGGTATCAATCACCAGGTACAATGGGGGGGCTATAATCCTTATTTGGTGGATAATAATGCAGCTTCAGTAGATGGGCATTTTGCCAACGATTTCAATACCTATCTCAACATTGTCGCACCCTTGCCTATTGTACGGAAAACGTTTGTACCCAAAACTTTCGTGCAGTACGACGATGCCAATTATGGGGGCAATCAGTTGGGAAGTTTGGACTTGGCTGCTCAAATCCAATGGACAGCTGGACAGGTTTTACTCTACCGACAATTGCCTTATGAATTGGGGAGCTTGTTTACAAGTTTGGTCAATGCCGACGACGGATTGTATGGCATTGCCCTTCGCTTGAAACAAGCCCCTTGGGGAATTCGGGCTTTTACGATAGAGGGCTTTCATAGCAATAACCAAGGGTCGTATCGGGCGGGCATTGCCCGATTGCTAGGCTTGGAAGACAGTCATTTTGGAGAAAGGCATGGCTATTTCAACCACGGACAGTATTACGATGGTTGGTCTTACCAAGGCAATACCATCGGCACTCCCCTGATATTGCCCAATGCAGATTGGGGCATCACCGCCACCAATCAGCGTTTCAGTAATTTCAATCAGGTTCGGAGCTTGTATTGGGCAATGGAGGGTCATTTCAGGCAATGGCAATACCGCTTGCGTTCGTCTTTTGTTCAATATAAAATGGGTTATACCAACCCACTGCAACAAGTGCAATGGACAGCCCAAGTACTTTTGCAAAAACAATTTTCCCGGCAATTACTTTTCAAAACAAACTTGGCTTGGGAGCAAGGAAGTCTTTGGAAAAACAATCTTGGCATCCGAGTCGCTTTTGCAAAAACTTGGTAAATATTTGTAAAAATACTATCTTTGACACCTAGACAGCCAAACCCTTTCCCTCCTTTGTGGAGGCATCGCAATTATGAAACACTCGAAGATTTTAGGACTTTTTTTTCTTGTATGCTGTGGCATTGCTCTCGCTTCTGTATCTGTCTCGGGACAATCGCCATTCAAAAACCTCCATGCCGAGCTTGGCTCTGGTTTTTGGATTGGGGATGGTCGTCAGCAAGCTTATTTTCTACGAACGCAAAGCTATGGCACCACACCCCTGAAGGGCTCTGCTTGGGCAAGCCAATGGCGTATTTCTCAATACATAGATTCCCTAGCCCATCGCTCACTCAACCTCCGATATGCCATCCAAGGAAATCTTAATGTCGGCAAAGACACCCGCCTACTCTTGTCGGAAGCCTATTTTCAGGCATCCCTAAAAAAATTCAACCTTTACGCTGGCAGAAAACAGGAAATTTTCGGAATAGCCGACTCAAGCCTAAGCAGTGGCTCTTATATTTGGTCGGGCAATGCCTTGCCTCTTCCCAAGATTCAAGTGGCTACCCAAGGCTTTGTCTCTTTTGACCCCCAACAATTGCTGTCTATCAATGCGGGCATCGCCCACGGATGGTTTGGGTCGGATTCGGTGCAAAAGTATTTCTTGCATCAAAAATGGTTCTACACTAAGATTGGGAAGCCTCAATGGAAAATACATCTTTTCGCAGGATTCAACCACCAAGTACAATGGGGGGGCAAACCAGCACATCCGTATATCGAAGCCCAAACAGGCAAACTCATCAACGATTATGGCAACGATTGGGCAACGTATCTCAAGGTGCTGACGGGTATTTCTCGCAACAACAAAGGAAATGGAACCGACATCAATGGTCTGCCTCTCAACGAAGCCCTCAACCGCTCGGGCAATCACTTGGGAACCCTTGACATTGCAGCCAAAGGACGATTCAGAAATTTTGATGTTTTGGTCTATCGTCAAAGCATTTACGAAGATGGCTCTTTGTATTATTTGAGTAATATTTCCGATGGATTGACGGGTATTTCTTGGCTGAATCACCGTCAAAAATCCCTTGTCAATCGAATCAATCTCGAATGGCTTCGAACAGACAATCAGGGAGGGGCAAGTGGAAGCGGAAATACAATTCCACAACTACGTGGCATGGATAATTACTTTAATAACACTATTTATTCTGCTGGATGGACTTATCGGCAACAAGTCATCGGAACACCCCTGCTGACACCTTTGTCTCAGCTCAATCCTAATCTAATTCGAATCAATGCTTCTGCTGCAAATCCATCGGCTTTGTTCAACAATCGGGTTCGGGCTTTTTCCATTGCCTTGAGTGGCGAATACAAGGCTTGGCAATACCAAACCCGTTATTTGTACAGCAACAATTGGGGGACTTATAACCAAGCTTTGGATGCCATTCGGCAAATATCCTTGCTTCAGAACCTCCTTTATCGCCGTGGCAATCTTCAGTACTTGCTCCGCTTGGCTTATGACTCGGGAGGATTATACCCCCGTCAGCTTGCCGCTTACGTGGGTGTCCGAAGCAGTATTTTCTGAATCCAAACTTTCAAATTCTGAATTTTTACTGATATACTCTGGAATCAATTTTTTCAAATATGCCACCAATTGGCGGGCATCTACTTTACCCAATTGGTATTTCAGGTGGTTGAGCGACTGCTGCATCAACTCAAAATCTTGGCTCACCACCTTGGCAATCAAAATCTTGTGGTGATAAGTCGGAATGGTATTTTCGGAGGTATGCAGGAGTTCTTCGTATAATTTCTCTCCTGGTCTCAAACCCGTAAATTGGATGTCGATGTCTGCCCCAAGCTTCAAACCAGACAATTGCACCATCTTTTTCGCCAAATCTACAATCTTGACAGGCTCACCCATGTCGAAGACATATACTTCTCCGCCTTTGCCCATCGTGCCAGCTTCCAATACCAATTGACAAGCCTCGGGGATGGTCATGAAATATCGAATGATGTCTGGATGGGTCACCGTCAAAGGTCCTCCTTCTTCAATTTGTTTTTTGAACAAAGGTATCACCGAACCATTTGAACCCAATACATTCCCAAACCTGGTCACAATGAATCGGGTCTTGCTCTCATAATGGGCATTTAGCCCCTGAACATACATCTCTGCC
>CAYUFZ010000033.1:0-2361 GCA_964444025.1 uncultured Emticicia sp. | reverse complement strand
TTGGTAGCTCCCATCACATTCGTCGGGTTCACAGCCTTGTCTGTCGAAATCATCACAAATTTCTCTACTTTGTATTTGGATGCCAAATCTGCCACGGTTTTGGTACCAAATACATTCACCCGCACTGCCTGATAAGGATTTTTCTCCATCAATGGCACATGCTTGTAAGCTGCGGCATGAAATACCACCTCGGGCAGCTCTTCCCGAAACAATTGGTGCATCAGGGCTTCGTTCGTGACATCGAAGACCTCCACCCGCAATTGTTCCATGCTAAATTCTTTTAAATCTTTCATCCGATGCAATTCCATCTCCACATCATAGAGGGCAGATTCTGCTTGATCCACCAATATCAAACGACTCGGACTGAACCGAATCAATTGACGTACCAATTCGCTCCCAATGGAACCGGCAGCTCCGGTCACTAATATTTTTTTATCTTTCACAAAGGACTGCACCAAGCGGTTGCTTATCTTGATGCTCTCCCGCTCCAACAAATCATTGATGTCGATGTTGTGGATTTGCTTGCTCGTCAGTTCTCCCTTAACCCACTTATCAAAATGGGGAATGGATTTCATAATCACGCCTACATTCAAAAACTCTTCTGCAACTTTGGCTTTGACCACCGGACTGATGTTCTGAATCGCAAACATGACTTCTACTTCTCCATTGTATTCTGGATTCAGGACATAGCGATCCAATGCCATTCGCCTCGACAATATTTTGATGCCCTCAATGGTTTTGTTGATTTTCTGGGGATTGTCGTCAATGAAACAAAGCACCTTGTATTTCTTATAATGGTCTTTCATCAAGCTATTTTTGGTAATCAAACCCATGTAGCCAGTGCCGTAAATGATGACGGGAGTTTCGCTCTTGATTTTTTTCAATAAATTATCAAAAATTGCCTTCACCAAAAATCTACTCAAAATAATCGCAAACAAGGTCATGAAATAGCTCACAATGGTGATTCGCAAGGGAATGTAGAAAGCTTCCAAACCATTGTATTTGGCAAAGTTTGACAAAAGCAAGATTGTCACACTACTCAAACTAATCACTTTTAACATCAACAAAGCATCCTCAATGCTGGTATGTCGAATGATGCCTTCAAAAGAACGGAAATATAGAAAAAAAATACCTCGGATACCCAATACAAACAATAGATTGGTCCAATAGATGGGGGTATCAATGGTCGTAAAAGCAAAATCATGGTGAATAATTACCGCAAAACTAAAAGTAACGGTACATATCATCAAATCAACCAAAAAGATTAACCATTTGGAAGCGAATTTTTTATTGAAAAGAAGTAGTAGTCTTGGCATAGATCATTATTTTTGCTGTACCGAATACTTTGGCAAACAAAGATAAATCATTCTTGCTTTTTATCCATGTATTTTGACGTTTTATTATTCATTTTTTTATTCAGTGGTTGCAAATTTTGTTAAATTTATCTTGATTGAAATTCTAAAAATGTCACCCCTTCGGGGTTTCCCGTTTCGGCAATCCATCTAATATCTATCATCTTTTCACCCTTTCAGGGTTTAAATATCAGCATTAAATAATCCTATTAAACAATCCAAGGAAAAACCCCAAAGGGGTGACATGATTATAACAATGGAAATCATTTGAAACCATCATCCAAATAACCCCGAAGGGGTAGCATGATTATAACACTTGATTGAAATTCTAAAAATGTCACCCCTTCGGGGTTTCCCATTTCGGCAATCCATCTAATATCTATCATCTTTTCACCCTTTCAGGGTTTAATCCTCTGCATTAAATAATCCTTTTAAACAATCCAAGGAAAAACCCGAAGGGCTGACACGATTATAAAAACCACATTAAACATCAAATGAAAAACCCCAAAGGGGTGATATGATTATAGCAATGGAATATCATTTGAAACAATTATACAATAACCCCGAAGGGGTGACACGATTATAACAATGGAAATCATTTGAAACCATCATCCAAATAACCCCGAAGGGGTGACACGATTATAAAAAACCACATTAAAATCCAATGAAAAACCCCGAAGGGATGACATGACGATAAAAAACCACATTAAAAATCCAACGAAAAAACCCAAAGGGCTAACATGATTATAACACTTGATTGAAATTCTAAAAATGTCACCCCTTCGGGGTTTCCCATTTCGGCAATCCATCTAATATCTATCATCTTTTCACCCTTTCAGGGTTTAATCCTCTGCATTAAATAATCCTTTTAAACAATCCAAGGAAAAACCCGAAGGGCTGACACGATTATAAAAACCACATTAAACATCAAATGAAAAACCCCAAAGGGGTGATATGATTATAGCAATGGAATATCATTTGAAACAATTATACAATAACCCCGAAGGGC
>CAYUFZ010000032.1:12251-19023 GCA_964444025.1 uncultured Emticicia sp. | reverse complement strand
ATCTTGTCCAAAAGAATCAATGAAAAGCAAGCATAACAATAAGTTAATTAAAATCGAATGAATTTTCATGGATAATTTATTTTTGAAAACATATATAAAATCAAAAAAGCTGCCTAAAAGACAGCTTTTTTTGAGCATTATTTTGCATAAGCAACACTTCGCATCTCTCGAATCACCGTCACTTTGATTTGACCAGGATACTGCATTTCTTTTTCTATTTTTTGAGAAATATCGAAAGATAATTTACTTGCAATTTCGTCTGTCACATTTTCAGAATCAACAATCACCCTTAACTCTCTACCCGCTTGAATGGCATAACATTTCTCTACACCATTATGAGCAAGAGCCAAGGCTTCCAAATCTTTCAAACGTTGAACATAAGACTCCATCATTTCTCGTCTGGCACCAGGACGAGAGCCTGAGATTGAATCACAAATTTGGATAATTGGAGAAATCATGGATGTCATTTCTATTTCATCATGATGGGCACCAATGGCATTGATAACCTCGGGATGCTCCTTGTATTTTTTTGCCAACTCCATTCCCAAAAGAGCATGTGGCAACTCCTGTTCTTCATGCCAAACCTTTCCGATGTCGTGTAATAAACCCGCTCTTTTTGCCAATTTAGCATTTAAGCCTAGTTCAGAAGCCATAACAGCACACATTTTGGCAACTTCCCTCGAGTGTTGCAACAGATTCTGCCCATACGAAGAGCGGAATCTCATTCGTCCAATCATTCTGATTAGCTCTGGATGCAAGCCATGAACACCCAAATCAATTACTGTTCTTTCACCTATTTCAGTAATTTCATTTTCAATATCTTTTTTGGTTTTTGCCACAACCTCCTCAATTCTAGCAGGGTGTATTCGTCCATCTTGAACCAATCGATGCAAAGAAAGACGAGCGATTTCCCTTCTGACTGGGTCAAAGCTAGAAATAACGATTGCTTCTGGCGTATCATCCACGATTACCTCTACTCCAGTAGCCGCTTCCAATGCACGGATATTTCTTCCCTCACGACCGATGACTTTTCCTTTAATTTCATCGCCTTCAATATTGAATACCGACACACAATTTTCGATGGCTTGTTCTGCTGCCGTCCGTTGGATAGTTTCAATAATGATTTTCTTAGATTCCTTGGTTGCCGTAAGCTTTGCTTCCTCGATGGTCTGCTTAATAAAACCAGATGCACGAGTTTCGGCTTCTGCTTTAATGGCATCAATCAACTGCTGTTTGACTTGTTCCGCAGTCAAATTAGCAAATTTTTCAAGCTGGTCAATTTGTTCAATCAACATCAACTCAGCCTCTTCACGCTTTTTATTGGCAAGGTCAATTTGTTTGGTAGCCAAATCCGTTTGTTCTTTCAACTTCAGCTGTAAGACCTCAAGCTCCTTTTCACGTTTTAAATTTTGTTGTTCCAGCTGCGTGGCTTGTTGTTGTGCTAAAGTAGCTTGTTGCTGAACTTGAGCAGCCTGTTGCTGCATTTGCTTGACCCTCTGTTCGTTTTGGATAATTATATTTTTACGGCGATTAGACTCCTCCTCAAACTCTGTTTTTAGTTTCAGGAAGTGTTCTTTTGCTTCTAATATTTTATCTTTTTTTATGTTTTCAGCAGCTTGCTGAGCGTTTTTAATCATTTCATTGGCACGAAGCTCTGCTTCAGCATCCTTTACTTGAAAGTTTTTCTTCAGTAAAGCCCTCCCAACAAAATATCCGATTGCCCCGGCAATTAGACTGGCAATCAAGAAAATTATAATATCCGGCATTTTAAATTTTGTTTAAATTTTACATAAATACTTTCGAAAAAGCTAAAGCAATTATCCAAAAGCAGAAATAAAACAAAATAAACGTCAGAAGATTCAGTTCATATTCTAAAAATAAACTATTTTAAAGAAATTCGTTGTTCGAGGTTATCCAATCTTGAATTTAGAGTTTGTTGCAAAACAAGATATTTATCTTGGCTTTTTTGCGATTCTACCAAACCCTCCAAAGCGATGATTATCAAATAATCCAAAAGACTCAAATCTCCAGCAGGATATGTTTTTGAGAAATAATCCAGCCTTTGATTGATTAAAGATCCTGCATCCCGAAAATAAGGCTCCATTTCAGGCTGAATATTAAGGGTAACCACACGCCCCGAAACTTTAAGACCAATCTCTATTTTATTATCTTTAACCATACCAATCGATTTTTATTAAACCTAGCTCCAAGTATATCTTTTAAATCGACGGAAATTGTACTATTCCGGACTGATTCGATCTTACAAATCCTCCTCCAACAAAACCATACACGCATCAATTTCTTGAATCAATTCTGTTATTATTTTCTTTATTTCTAAGTTGTCTTTAGACAATTTAGCTTTATTCGATACAATTTTAACACTTTCTTTTTGAATTTCTTTCTTTTTTTCTAGAAATTCTTGTTTTTTTATTCTTTCTTCTAATTTTAATATTTGTTTTTTATAGTTTTGGATACTATTTTCCAATTTCTTTTTCTCTTCTTCTATGCTAAAAGCCTTTTCTCTTTCTTCATCAATTTCAAAAATTAGTCGATTCAAGATTTTATTAAATCTATTGAACAACAGATTATTCTCCTCTATTACTGTTTTTTCGAGATATTTCTGACCTACAGTCATGGTATAATTTCAAGAATTATAAAGATTTTTTTGCCGCCTGCTTGAAATCACTAATCAAATCTCTGATATCTTCTAAGCCAACCGAAGTCCGAATTAACCCTTCCGAAATTCCTAATTTTAGCTTATCTTCCTTTGCCAATTTGGAATGAGTAGTGGTATTCGGATTTGTGATGATGGTTCGGGAATCTCCAAGATTTGATGAATTAGAAGCAATTTTTATTAATTGCGTAAAACGTTTAACACGCTCAAAGCCACCTTCCAGCTCAAAAGTCACCATAGCTCCACCTGCCCTCATTTGCTTTTTGGCTAATTCGTATTGCGGGTGGGACTTTAAAAAAGGATATTTCACATTTTTAATTCCATCCATTTTTTCTAATGCCAAAGCCAATTTTTGGGCATTTTCACAATGTTTTGCCATTCTTAGCTCCAATGTCTCTAAGCTTTTTGATAAAATCCAAGCATTAAACGGAGACATAGAAGGGCCTGTATGTCTGCAAAAAAAGCGAACAGGAGCAATTAGTTCTTTGGTTCCAGTAATAATTCCCCCCAACACTCTTCCCTGCCCATCCATAAATTTTGTAGCAGAATGTACAATCAAATTAGCTCCAAAATCAGTAGGATTTTGGATAATTGGTGTAGCAAAACAATTATCTACATAATAAATCAAATGATACTTTTTTGCCAATATTCCAATCATTTCCATGTCCACCAATTCAAGTCCTGGATTAGATGGAGTTTCTAAATAAATCATTTTTGTTTGTGGCAAAATAGCAGCCTCCCACTCATTGGCAGAGGCGTTGGCATCTAAATAAGTATAAGTTATCCCCCACTTTGATAAAATTTGAGTCAGAATCTGGTGTGCTGAGCCAAATAAAGCCCTCGATGCCAAAACATGGTCGCCGCTTTTGAGATGGGCTGCAAATCCAGCAAATACCGCCGCCATCCCGGTAGCAGTGGCAATTCCTTCCTCGCAGTTTTCGAGCATACAAACCTTATCCACAAATTCTTGTACCGTTGGGTTTGAAAATCTAGTATAAATATTCCCTTCCAAAGTTTCATCAAAAAGGGCTTTCCCTTGTTCTGCATCTTCGAAACAAAAACTACTAGTCAAAAATAAAGGCGTAGAATGCTCTCTATACTGCGAGCGTTTGGTTTGAATTCTTATAGATTTTGTTTGCTTTTTCATTCTAATCATTTTAATTGATAAACCATCTCACTGTCTGTATTTAATCAAATTGACCTTTTTCGTAGTTAAAAAGCCAATCTTTTTTTTCTCCTTCAATACTTTTGTAAAAAGGCACGAAAAAAGTTTGCATATCAGACTCAAAATTTCCGCTTGGCATAAACGGCTCTGCAAAAATAATATACTTTCGGTGGTAATCAAAGCCTGCCATGATAATTGGTACACTTGCGGCTAATGCCATGTAATAAAATCCAGTACGAAGCTTCTTTACGTTCTTCCGTGTTCCTTCGGGAGCCATTGCCAAAAGATAATTTTCCTGTTGATTAAATTTATCTACAACCTGTTGAACTTGGTTTTTATTTTCGCTTCTGATAAGAGGTGTTCCTCCTAAGGCATAAAAAATCCAACCAAAGGGAGGTCTAAACAATTCCGCCTTTCCAAGATATTTAATATCCAATCCTACACTTTCTCTTACGCACAATCCCACAAAAAAATCTGCGGTTCGTGCATGTGGAGCAGCCACAATTAGACCTTTTGGAATGGCAGGAACATTAAATATTTTCCAGCCAAGCAAAGAAAATATATTTTTTACAATAAATCGAATCATGTGATAGGTTTAGATTATATATATTATTGATTACTAAGATGTTCGATGATAATAAATGGTTTGGGACTAAAACAAATAATAAATACCAAGAGAGCAAACCAACCCAATATTGTCCGGCCTACCCCAAGTTTTTCGGTATCATAGGTTTTAGGGTGATAAATCCCTAAAAATCTTCCCAAAACAAATCCAAATGCCAAAAATCCTGAATAACCGATAGTTTCGGGAGAAAAATAAGAAATAACCAATTGTAAACAAACCAACAACAATGCCAAGATTAAATTGTTTATTTTTTTATCAAAAATTTTTGAAAAGCACAAATAGATGAAATAGACATACAAAACGAATTTCAGGAGAAGCTCAAAAAATATATTTTCATCATGTACCCTAAATTCATAAGGGTTAAACAAGCCTAAACCTGCATAAAAAACAAACGAGATAAACAAAATTGGTGAAACGATATTGAACCATTTGTCGCCAATCAAACCATATAAAATATGTCCACCATCCAGCTGCCCAATCGGAAAGAGATTCAATGCGGTAAAAAATAAGGACAAATAACCAGCAAAGATAATAGGATAATTGGTGTATAAATATGGGTGAGGCAATTCTCCGACTGCTACATAATTTTCAAAGAAATTAAATAAAATACTATCCCCCAACTCTATCGAAATATAATCTGGACTTGTTTCTAAAAAATGTCCATATTCATTGCCAAATTGTCGGAGAATAGGAAAAATATCAAAAACATATTCCAAAGGCGGTAAATGAGTAAAGCCATACCAAAGGACTATCAAAGCTGCCACAAATCCTGCCAATGGCCCAGCAATACCAATATCAAAATACTTAATCCGAGAATAAATTCTTTCTTTAATTCTAATAAATGCTCCCATCGTGCCGAAAGTCGAGGTTAATCCCGCAAACCAAAAAGGGATATAATAGGGCAAAGTTACTTCTGTATGATGTTTTTTTGCCATAAAGAAATGCCCAAATTCGTGGATTGTCAAAACCCCTAAAAAAGGAATTGAATAAGAAAACCCATCTAAGATTTGATTAAATGTGAGGCTATTCTCCCCAAACACAGGTCTTCCATATATCCATTCTGCCCCTGCTAAAGTGGTGGAAATTAGGGTTGTACAAAAAAGTATAATTTGGATAAAAAGGCTGCGATACATCATGAACAGATTAAAAAAATTATAATAAAAATCTACAATACTCTGTCATATCCGATGTTTGTTCTACTAAGATGGTTTTCCATCCAAAATCGGTGGCAGATTCTATATTCTTGGGATTATCATCAAGAAACAAAACTTGATTAGGGGAGAGATTTAATTTCTGATTTACAGCTTGATAAATTTCAACATCTGGTTTCCAAAGCCCCATTTTATATGATAAAAATACCTCATCAAATAGATCATGAATGCTATCAATGTCGTGTTTTGCTTTCAAATAAGCATTAGAAGCCAAAATATGAATATTATTGGTATTGCTAAGTAAAAAAACTGGATATTTTCTACGAAGGTCTTTCAATAATTGTATTCTATTTTGAGGGATATCCAATAATATGGCATTCCAAGCAAAATCAACCTCGGCATTGCTCAAAGGAAAGCCAATGGTTTGTCTGATAATTTCTCTGAATTCATCATCAGAAAACTGCCCAGTTTCATACTTTCTGAACAAATCATACTCACTTATTTTTTGAGCTACAAACTCAGGGCTTTTGCCCGTCAATTGAGCAAAAGTTTGATAAATTCGATTAAAATCTATGTTGATAATGACATTACCAAAATCAAAAATTACTGCTTTTATTTCCATTCTTAAAATTACAAAAAAATGTGTCAATTGTTTTTCAAACGACAGACACATTTTTTTTATTTGATAATAAACAAATATTTAAAAGCGATATTTTCGATTATTTTTGAAAGATTACCTCCTCATTTGCTACCCTAATTCTCGGGCCAAATACACCCTCAGGTTTGGCAAGCCCACAAGAAACTATCATATTTATTTCAGCACCCGCTGGCAAATTAAGTATTTTTTTCACCAAAACTGAATCAAAACCCTCCATTGGGCAAGTATCGTAACCTTCTGCTTTCATACTCAACATAAAAGTTTGTGCAGCCAAGGCACAGGATTTATGGACTGTAATTCTTTGGTCTGCTTTAGATACCAAACGAATAATTGGTTTGCCAACGATTGCATGATAAGCAACAATCAGAAATCTTATCAAAGATGAAATTCCAAGAAAATCACTTCTATACAATAAAGGCATTAATTTTCCATAATAATTAAATGCTCTTTTTTCTCTTTCTCCGATGGTTTTTCCTTCTGTATTTTTTTTCAGCTGAGA
>CAYUFZ010000032.1:10437-12241 GCA_964444025.1 uncultured Emticicia sp. | reverse complement strand
ATCCTGTTCTTGCCATCGGAAGCTTTTCCGCCTGCTTGTTCAGCAATGAAGGCCAATGGATTGCACTCATATTGCAGCCGCAATTTTCCTTCTGTATTTTTTTTCAGCTGAGAGAGATTCCAATCCGCTCGTTCTTTCCATTTGTCCAAACGAGTCACAAAAACGACTAATTCAGAGGCTGTTTTGGCTGCTAACTGCCCAAAACAGGCTTTTGCTAGCTCGGCTTTTAGCTCAGGAGTAGAAACTCGATAAAACTCCCATAATTGCATATTAGAACTATTTGGAGCTAAAATAGCAAGTTCTAGACTTTTTTTTACGGAATCTGGATTAAAAGATTTTTCTGCGTCATATATTCTCACAGAACGTCTGGCATGTACAACTTCTTCAAAGGTCATTTTATGTATATTTTTTTACCAAGAACAACCAAGGGCGAACAATTGTTCGCCCTTGGTACTAATATAAGAAATTTTTAGATTTATTGAGAGCTTGGTCAATACCAGTCGCATCACTTCCTCCAGCAGAAGCAAAGTGAGGTTGCCCTCCTCCCCCTCCTTTAATTTCCTTTGCAAGTTCCTTCACGATATTTCCAGCATGAAGCCCCTTTGCTTTGACTAAATTTTCATCGATAATAACAGCAATTTGAGGTTTACCTGATATTTCGGCAGCCAAAACACCAACAAAATCCTTTAGGCTATTTCTCAAATCAAAGCATAATTGTTTCAGACCATCTGCCGACGAAACCTGAACTTTGGAAATAATTACCTGATAAGCATTGATGGTTTCTACTTTTTCCAATAATTCAACTTTCAGTGCTTGTAATTTTTCATGTTCAAAAGCCTCTATTTTCTTAAGAAGATGGTTCTTTTCTGTCAGTAGATTTTCTACCGCCTTCACAACATCATTTGCACGCAAGAGTTCTTTGAGCTGGACATTCAATGCCAATTGTTCATTGATGACCGCAATGGCTTTTTCTCCCGTCAGGGCTTCTACCCTTCTAACACCCGCAGCCACAGAGCCTTCGGAAACAAACTTAAATAATCCGATTTTACCCGTTGAAGACACGTGCGTACCTCCACACAATTCGACCGAGAAATGTGGGTCAAACACAACAACTCTAACAAAATCGCCATATTTTTCACCAAAAGTTGCCGTTGCCCCCATCTCAATTGCCTCCGCAATCGGAATGTTTACTTTTGTTTCAAGAGCTATATTTTCACGAATTTTCTGATTGACAATCGACTCAATTTGATTCAGTTCCAAATCAGTTACCTTGGAGAAATGCGAAAAGTCAAACCTCGTAATTGAATCATCTTGATACGACCCCTTCTGTACAATATGATTTCCCAAGACTTGACGCATTGCCGCCAACATCAAGTGCGTAACCGAGTGATTTGCCCGAATTTTATTTCTTCTGTCCTCGTCAATGTGAGCCACTATTGTACCCGCATTTACTAATATTTCATCGATATTTTTATCGGAAGAAATATGAATAAACAAATCATTTTCTTTTTTGGTATCCTTAATATTAACCGAATGATTCCCAATCATCAAATGCCCCGTATCACCTACTTGTCCTCCCATTTCGGCATAAAATGGCGTTCTATCAAGCACAATGTGATATTCTTCTCCAGCTTTATTTTTTACTTTTCTATATTTAATGATTTGCGACTCGCAAGAGACTTCATCATAGCCTACAAACTCAAAATCAGAGCCTTCGCTCAATTCTATCCAATCGGTAGCTTCTTTTGCAGAATCTTTCCGAGACCTTTCTTTTTGCACTTGCAAAGCTTTTTCAAATCCCTCC
>CAYUFZ010000032.1:9479-10427 GCA_964444025.1 uncultured Emticicia sp. | reverse complement strand
TTTTTCCCGAGCAATCAATGCCGTCAAATCTGCTGGAAATCCAAAAGTATCAGACAATTCAAAAACAATTTCTCCAGATAAGATTTTATTTTCATTATTTTGGTCTGAAAAAATCAGTTCAAGACGACGGAGCCCCGTCTCTAAAGTTCTTAAAAACGATTTTTCTTCCTCTTCAATTACCTTACCCACAAACTCTTGTTGGGCTTTCAATTCAGGGAACACCTCCGCAAACTGCTCCGCCAAAACTGGTACTAATTGGCATAAAAAAGGCTCTGAAAAACCCAAATAAGAATAGCCATAACGAACAGCCCTACGTAAAATACGACGAATGACATAACCCGCTTTCGCATTAGAAGGCAACTGCCCATCTGCAATAGTAAACGCAACAGCTCGAATATGGTCGGCAATCACACGCATGGCTACATCAATATAGCTATCAGAAGAAAGCGTCCCATTTTCGCCATACTTTTTACCAGACATTTTTTCGATTACTTGAATCGTATTTTGGAAAACATCCGTATCATAATTTGATTTTTTTCCTTGAATTGCCATGCAAAGACGCTCAAATCCCATGCCTGTATCTACATGTTTGGAAGGCAATAGATGAAGAGATTTGTCGGCTCTACGTTCGAATTGCATGAATACATTATTCCAAATTTCAATTACTTGCGGGTGGTCATTATTGACCAATTCTTTCCCTCCGATGATATCAATCTCCGCTTGGTCTCGTAAATCAATATGTATTTCCGAACAAGGACCACAAGGACCTGTATCTCCCATTTCCCAAAAATTGTCCTTTTTGGAACCCATGATGATGCGATCCTCTGCAACGATATTTTTCCAGAGGTCGTAGGCCTCTTGGTCCATGGCTAGATTATCTCCAGCATCTCCTTGGAATACGGATACATACAAGAGGTCTTTGGGCAACTTGTAGACCTCCGTCAACAG
>CAYUFZ010000032.1:3314-9469 GCA_964444025.1 uncultured Emticicia sp. | reverse complement strand
TGTATCTCCCATTTCCCAAAAATTATCTTTTTTATTTCCTAAGATAATTCTATCTTCGCTCACCATTGTTTTCCAAATATCAAAAGCTTCTTGGTCGAACGGAACACCGTCTTGTTCATCTCCTCCAAAAACCGATACATAAATTCTATCTTTTGGCAATTTATAAACTTCTGTCAAGAGTTCCCACGACCATTCTAGGGCTTCTTTTTTAAAATAATCCCCAAAAGACCAATTACCCAACATTTCAAACATGGTATGGTGATAAGTATCAAAACCAACATCTTCTAGGTCATTATGTTTTCCACTTACTCGAAGACATTTTTGAGTATCCGCAATTCGTTTAGAGGGGGGAGTCCCATTTCCTAAGAAGAAATCTTTAAATTGTGCCATACCCGAATTATTAAACATCAAGGTTGGGTCGTTTTTTGCAACCAATGGGGCAGACGGGACAATCAAATGTTGTTTACTTTTGAAAAAATCCAAAAAAGCCTTACGAATTTCGTGAGAAGTCATTCTTTTAATATTAATTTACAATGTTTTCATTTTCAAATCAATTGCAAAAATAACTTAAAAATTAGATTTCTTTATTATTTAGTTCCAAAAAATACGTTTAGCCTTTCGATAACATCTTGATTCATTGCCATTGACTTCGTCTATAATCGGTTTTAATATCTATGATTTGTCTGAATAAAATCCATCATTTCTGGCAATAATTTTTCTAACACTTTATTGGGCAACTCATGCCCAACTCCATTTATTTTGATTAGTTTGGATTGTGGAATTACCCTCGCATACTCGTCGGCATGCGTGTGAGGAATCAAAGGGTCTGCTGTTCCATGAATAACCAAAACTGGTGTATTGATTTTGGATAATTGTTTTAATCTTGAGCCAGAAGCCACAATGGCACAAAATTGTTGATACCTTGCCCGGGGATTTTGCCCTTTTCTTTTTTCAATACTTTCAGTAAATATCATTCGAAAATATGGCTCATCAAATTTATATCGTTTGCCACACAACTTACGATAAGTTGCCACATAACTACCAACAGTTATTTTATGATTGGAATATTTATTCTTGACATAAATATATTTGAGCAAAACAGGAGCTATCCAAAAAACTATTTTTTTTAGATAACTTTTCACTAATCTGGAATCAAGTAAAAATCCACTGGACATCACCGTAATCATTGACAAAACCCTATTGCCATAATCAATTGCCAATTGTTGGGCAATCATACCGCCCATAGAAATACCAAACAAATGAACCTTTTCAATATGTAAAAAATCAAGTAGAGCCAAGCTATCTTGAGCCATATCACTGAGCGTATATGGATTCCGACGACTCCATGAATCATTCATCCAAGTAGAATAACCTATATCTCTATTATCAAACCGAATGACATAAATGTTTTTTTCTAAAAAATATTTGATAAATTTCTCTCCGTACAATATACATTGGGCATCTAAACCCATGATTAATAAAATAGGAGGATTGGAAGGATGTCCAAATGTTTCAAAATAAATTTCTACTTTTTCATTGACCCGCACTTTCCCACTTCTTGTCGGCTTGATAGTTTCGTCCATTTTTTAGCAAAAAATCAATAGGTTTTATTTAAATTTATTCAAATAATGTTTAAGTTTCGGAAAAATTAAAACAATTATGAAAGCACCCTATTATTATTCAACCACAGAGGCTGCCAAATTATTAAATGTTCATCCTGCCATTATCAGGCGTTATGAAGCGGAGTTTGATTTAGACTTTCATAGAGTTGGGCGGGAGCGAAAAATTTCTGAGAAAGACCTTGAAAGACTAAGAGAAATCATCAACGTTACTCAAAAAAAGAATTTAACACTGAAAGGTGCTAAAGTAAAATTAAATAATAAAACACTAAAAAACAAAACTAAGAATGCCCTTATTTCTAAATTAAAGAAAATAAGAGCATTCTTAGAAGCATCGTTGGGGGAGTATGATTAGAAGAATGTCCCCATACTCAACACAATACTTGTAAACCTATTTGTCAATGCGACTGAGCCATAATTTTGTGTATTTGCCAGTTCATAAGGTGTATATGCCGATTGGAACTGATTGCTAACACCCGCCAAATCTACAAAATACTTGGCTGTTCGGTATCCGACCCCAGCTGTGTACAACAACTGTGAGGATGCCAAATTATTTAAGGATTTTTTCACAGGATTGGGTTGAAATTTTGCTCCTAATCTCATTCTAAAGTTCTGAATTCTATATTCCCCTCCAAATTTTAAATTCACCACATCTTTAAAATTATTTTTGATTGCTCTGTTTTGCTCGGCACTCCACGACTTGTCCTCGGTATCATTGATTTTCATATTACTATATGAAACATATTCTGCATCAGCACTTATCATTCCCGACTTATTAGGGAGAAAAAAAGTAAAACCTCCCGATGCCTTGAACGGTGTCGATAAGCTATAATTGAATTGATTTTCGTCTGTCTTTATAGTCGTAAAATTGGGCTGAATCTTATCTGTTTGTACGTCAATCACGATTTTTGAATTAAAGACTTCGCTCATCGAATACCAAGACGGAGAGCTAATATTAGCCCCTAAATTGATGTTATCAGATAATTTAAAAATCGCTCCGACTCCCAGGTTCAACCCACCCCCTCTAACATATAAATTATCTAGGTATTCAAACGAGTTAAAAACATTACCCTTCGGAAATATTTCTTTATGTGAAGTAGTGACTTCATTGGCAATTTTAGTAAATCCAAGTGTAAAGCCCAAATAGGTTTTATCATCGAAATTAACACCATAAGCTACATTCCATTGACTTTGAACACCAGAGCCATCAAAGCTACCTTGCTGATTAACAGGCAGAGAGGTTTCTACTTTTTTGTAAGGAGCCCCACTCCCACTAACGGGGTCTATCATGTACGCCTGATAATACATGGCAGTAGCAGTTGCAGCAGAAGCAGAACTAACATTAAATTCATCATCAAGAGTTTTCGAATCAACTCCTCTCGCCGAGGCTTTTTCAGCAAAAAAATCCATCATTGAACTTTTCTTGTTTTGTCCCAAATAATCGAATTTATCTATCAAAGAAAGCTGTTTTGAATACGTAATCGCAAAAGCCGAACGTTTCTTGCGTGAACTTGCAGCATTACTGCTCAATACCAATGATAATTGCCCAATATTTACATTCGACTGATTTTTAGAGGCATACGAATCTGCATATTTTGCATTTGTCCCAAAAGATTGAAAAACCGGAGAAATGCTTAATTCCGAACGATTATAAAATCCTAAACCAGCCGGATTATTCGCAGCATTAGAAGCATCTGCCCCAACTGAAGTAAAACTCCCCCCCATCCCTTGCATTCGGGCTGTTCCGAAAATTTTGGTTTGAGAATATTTTAAGGCATCCTCTCCATAAAAGTGCCCTCCAATATTTAATTGAGCTTTTACTGTTATGTAAGAAGCACAAAGGATTAGCGACAAGGTTATTTTGAATATTTTCATTATATTTTAGAAATTAAGATAGTTAGCGATATTTTTGATTAAAATCGACCCGATTGGGCATAAAAATAGCCTCTTTCCCGATAGTTTGATTGGGTTAAAGAGGCTTATTGATTAACAATTATTATCTTGGACCACGACTGCTACCACCCGAAGACGAATGAGAAGAAGAACTTCCACTACTCCAACTGCTAGAGCTACCTCGAGAAGAGCTATTTGACCAAGAACTATTGGACTGATTTCCGCTTCCACTTGACCAAGCGTTTGACGACTGATGCTCCGACCCATTCGACCAACCAGAATTACTTCCAGCATTAGACCTAGACCAAGAACCGCTATTTTGAGTAGAACCATTGCTTTGAGACCAAGACTTCGCAGGTCGATCATAAGAATTATCCGCCGAACGATTGGTATTGGCTCTCGGACGAGAATAGTTAGTGCTATTGTCAAGGTTATTCGATGAATTGTTAGGGCTTGAATACGTTGAACGACCCGATGTCGCACTTGTCGAACCACCCATTCTCGAACCCGAATTATCTACCCATGTACCACCATTCTTTCTGGGAGCAGCAAAAGAACCTCCTCCCGAATATACTCCACCACCATCATAATAACCCGAGCTTCCATTGCCACCACTTGTTCTTCTTTCTCCAGCATCAGACCCTCTTCTAGAATTATTTGATGTTGAGGTATTATTAAAATCTTTATTATAATTGCTCGAACCTCGCCCACCATCTCTTGGACCATAATTAATATTTTTATTATTTTTCCCAATCGCATCAGACCAATAATAGCTTGAAGAATAACGATTGTAATTGTAATAATAAGGATTAAAATAATAGTTATAAGGACTATAATAAGAGCTATAATAATTGTAGGCAGAAAATGGAGAATAGAAACTGCTATAATAAGAATATGGCGAATAAAAGCTAGAGAATCCATTATAAAAAGAGCCATATCCAACAGAAAATCCACTATAAAAACCATAATTTCCAAAAGACCCAAAGCCTGAATTCCATGCCCCTCCAAATGGAGAATAATAGCCAAAACGATTGAAAGGACTTGTCCAACCCATAGGCTGGCTCCAAGCATAATCATTCCAACCATTCTGATACCCATCTGCAAAACCAGAAGTATATCCCGTAGAAGCATTATTGTTTCTTACGATTTTTCTTGTATTCAAATAATTTTCGTCATAATACTCATCGTTACCAGCAGCTTGAGGAGCTTCCTCATTGAATTGATTATTCGCTCTTGCATCATACTGCCTCGACGCTTGATAATCAGGAGTATTTCTTGAACTCCCGTAAGTATCATCGTAATCACCTCTTGAAACAAATTGTTTGTTTGAACATGCCATTGAGCCCAACAGAGCCACAATAGACCAATATTTTAATATACCAGACATCTTCATTTGATTAAATTAGATTTAAGTGAATTTGAGAACTTTTGAGGCTTTGAATATCAATTAAACAGATGCAATAAAAACGAATTTAGTTGCAGTAATATTTGAAAAAAAATGATTTTCAAATCCAATTGAATAAATAACACTAAAAATTTAAAAATATTCAGCAAAACTTAGTTATTTTTTACAAACTTAATATAAAAACCTATCTTTGCAATAAATTAAAGACAATTAATTAATTGCTTCTTTTTTCGATAAATTTCGACCGAGCAGACAACATCAGGTTGATTGGTGCTTGGCAATAAAATTTTATAATAATTTCTTAATTAAATATGAGCAAAGGACTTCCAAAACGCAGTGAAAATTATTCGGAATGGTATAATGAATTGGTCAAAAGAGCCGATTTGGCAGAAAACTCAGCTGTTCGAGGTTGTATGGTAATCAAACCTTACGGATATTCTATTTGGGAAAAAATGCAACGAGCTTTGGATGACATGTTCAAAGAGTCTGGACACACAAACGCATATTTCCCATTATTTGTACCAAAAAGTTTGTTTGAAGCTGAGGAAAAAAATGCGGAAGGTTTTGCAAAGGAATGTGCCGTAGTGACCCATTATCGTCTAAAAAACAATCCAAATAAACCAGGGACACTAATGGTTGATCCCGAAGCCAAACTCGAAGAGGAATTAGTGGTAAGACCAACCAGTGAGGCTATTATTTGGAATACTTATAAAACTTGGATTCAGTCTCATCGTGATTTGCCAATTTTAATCAATCAGTGGGCAAATGTAGTCAGATGGGAAATGAGAACCCGTATGTTTCTAAGAACAGCTGAGTTTTTATGGCAAGAGGGACACACCGCTCATGCTACCGAAAATGAAGCAATGGCAGAAACCAGACAAATGCTCGACATTTATGCAAGCTTTGCCGAAGAATGGATGGCAGTACCAGTGATACGTGGATTTAAAACCGCTAATGAACGATTTGCAGGAGCAGAAGAAACACTTTGTATTGAAGCCATGATGCAAGATGGCAAAGCTTTACAAGCAGGAACGTCTCATTTTTTGGGTCAAAATTTCGCCAAAGCATTTGATGTCAAGTTTCAAAATAAAGAAGGGAAATTAGAACATGTCTGGGGTACTTCTTGGGGGGTCAGTACTCGCCTCATGGGGGCTTTGATTATGGCTCATTCTGATGATTTGGGTCTGGTACTACCACCTAAATTAGCACCAATTCATGTCGTTATTATTCCACTTTTT
>CAYUFZ010000032.1:253-3304 GCA_964444025.1 uncultured Emticicia sp. | reverse complement strand
AATTAGAGTTAGAAAACATAAAAAATGCAATTCTCCCTATCGTCAAGGAACTTAAATCCATGGGAATTGTCGTAAAGTTTGATGATGATGACTCAAATAGACCTGGCTGGAAGTTTGCCGAATATGAACTCAAGGGAGTTCCGGTACGCATGGCAATCGGAATGCGTGATTTGAATGCTGGACAAATTGAGGTAGCGAGAAGAGATACCATGACTAAAGAAACCCGACCTTTGGAAGGTATTTCTGATTATTTGAAAGAATTATTGAATGAAATTCAACATTCTATTTATCAAAAGGCCCTTACTTTTAGAGAACAAAATATCTTCAAAGTTGATACTTGGGAAGATTTTTTGGTAAAAATCGAAAATGGTGGCTTTTTATTATGCCATTGGGACGGAACTCCTGAAACTGAAGAGAAAATCAAAGAATTGACCAAAGCTACCATTAGATGTATCCCGATAGATGCTCCTGATGAAAATGGAAAATGTATATTTTCTGGAAATCCTTCGAATAAGAGGGTGGTATTTGCAAGAGCTTATTAATTTATAAATTATAAATAGACAAACCAAATGGTAAAATCAGGTGATAATGTAGCAGTACATTATAAAGGAACATTGACCGACGGCACAATATTTGACAGTTCGGAAGGCAGAGAACCACTTCAATTTCAGGTTGGAAGTGGAATGGTTATTCCAGGTTTTGATGCCGGAGTAACAGGAATGAGTATCGGAGAAACTAAAACAGTTCATATTCCCATGGAAGATGCCTACGGCAATGCTTCTGAAGAAATGATATTTACCTTCAACAGAACGGACATCCCTGCTGATATTCCACTGGAAATAGGAGGAACTTTAAATATGCATAATGGACAACAAGCTATTCCGGTGATTGTTCGAGAAGTGAACGATGCAACCGTAATTTTGGATGCGAACCATCCATTGGCTGGGCAAGATTTAATTTTCGAGATTGAATTGGTGTCAATCAATTAATTTTAAAATGTATCTTCAAGTGAAAGGTTTTTTTCCAAACACTTGAAGATACATTTTAGTTTTTATTGTAACCGTTCTATAAATATATTGAATGATGCTGGGCTGGCATCTTGCAAGAGCGGATTTGAAGTAGCAAATACCCGATAAACTGCATTCGACTTATGCAAAACAACTGTCGAAGAGAAAACATCTCTGTTATTGACAGTAATGGCCATTTTACCAGTAGCTGCCGTTGTAGAATTGGGTACACTAAAAGAATTCCAAACTCCCACACTTACATTATCTGCTTGTACATAAGCAGGATATGAAGTTGTGGCAGAACCACTTCCTTGTACTAATTCTGAAATTGCTGTGATACTCGAATTGATACCTGACTTAAACTGAAAACCAGTGCTTTCATCTCCACTAAACCTAACAGTTAAATCGCCTAAAGATACTTCTGTTTGATTGAAAGTAGGTGTTTCTGGAAATCCAAACAACTCAAGCTCTCCAAGTCTAGTATCATAAAAATTAAATATAAGGAAAGTTTGCACATAAGTACTTGTCATAGTCAATCGATAATATCGATAAGCAGTTGTATTGGATGCCAAAGATATTTCTTTAGATTCAGAAAATGCAGTAAAACTCTGACTTGATTTTTGGTCAATAGTGACAAAACTGACATTATCATTAGAGCCAGCCAATGTCCAAGTGGCAGGATTTTGCTTCAAATCTCCCTCTTTTGCCGCTGTAATTCGATATGATTTTAAAATATATTTGCTTTTCGCATCATATTTAATCCATGTACTTTGGTTTCCTGTTTGATAATATTCAGAACTATTATCAATCGCCCTTCCAATAGTATTCGAATTATATTGGTCTGAAATTGGTCCTTGTAAATCCGTTATATCAATTTGAAAGGTACTTTTTCTTGCCCAAACCTCCATTTCTGAAATCTGAAGATTATCTCCATAATAATCGCTTGCTGCATGTATCATTTCCACCCTAAAATACGTGTATTCTTGTGTCGTTTGCGGAGATGGCAATAAGAAAATTTTCTTCTGAAATCTATCCGAAAACGTGACATTTGTATTTTCATACAAAGTTACCCAATTTGTTCCATCATTAGACCCCAAGAATTTGATACTTTTTGGATCTCTTTCTGTAAAATCATTTGCTGAAGTAACCGTAAACCCATACACAGCGTTTGCAACTCCTAAATTCATTTGAATCCAATTGGAAGCTGCTGGTGCCAAATATTTGAGAGGGGTTTCATCTTTAATGTTTGATAAATTTTCACTACTACCCAAATTTGGATTTTGAGCAGATAGAACCGAGCCTGTTACATTATATAAACCAACCACGATGAACCCTTCTTTTAAAGTTATCTTATTGCCAGACGAACCAATTGCTTTTAGAGTCACATTATATATACCCGGTTGGGAATAAGTTACGGAGGGGGCAAAGGCTGTACTTGTCGCTGGAGAACCTCCCTCGAATGTCCACTCATAAGAGGTAGCATTATAAGAAAAATTTTCAAATGTTACACTTTCTCCAGTCTTAGCAAGTGTTTTATCTGCATAAAAGGACGATACTATAGCCGATGTATTTTGTTGATTTAATAAAAAAGCTTGATATTCTGTCCATAATGACATTACATGCCGCCCAAGAATTAAATTGGTAGCTTTATTCCATGTCCAATAATTTAAAGTATCCGCAGTTTTAACAAATTTTGTTGCAAAAAGGGGGTCTTTGGTTTTCACCATCCAATCAATAAAAAAAGCAGCGGGATTATAGCCCCACCAATATTGTTCGGGTTGCCTTCTTGAAATAGAAATATAGCCTGCATTGTAACGGACATAATCGGCAATTCCTTCAATATAAGTATGAAAATTTGTGCCGTCGGTATAAGCACCGGCATTCAATGGTTCTTTTGTATATGCATGTGTAATCTCATGATATAAAATTCCCCTTAACTCTTCCATGGTTTTGTCAATTCCATTTTGAGTAACACTTGAACTCAAATATGGTCCTCCAAAGCCTACTTCGATTCCATTCACTGGGTCTCCACCGATTCCCACGC
>CAYUFZ010000032.1:0-243 GCA_964444025.1 uncultured Emticicia sp. | reverse complement strand
TCAAAAACTCTGTTGATACATCTGGATTCATTGTAGGATCAACCGATAAAGTTAGCTTATCAAAAGCAGGAACTTCGCTAGCACAAGTGTATAAAAACTGATTTACCCCCAAACATATATGTTGAGCCAGTGGTTTATCGACATTATTCAAAAATATTTGCTCACCCGAAGTCGTGCCACTTCCCTTCGTTTTTATTGTAATATTGGTGGGCATTTTGAATGTATCCCAACAAGCAGGTAAAA
>CAYUFZ010000031.1:8282-19097 GCA_964444025.1 uncultured Emticicia sp. | reverse complement strand
GATGCCCCAATTTCAATACAAGATACATTGCCAGCACTCCCAGATTTAGTAGGATTAAAAACAGTGGTTTGAGCAGGTTGATTACCATTTACGTTAGTAATACCCGTCAGTTTATAAACATAACCATTGGCAGTTCCTACAAAAACAGTATTAGCTACCAAACCTGCTTTTATAAATGACACACTAAGTGTATTATCTATCATACTAAAGTAATTATAAGTATATGTATTTGTACCTGAAATTTGATATCTGGAAAAATCTAAAGTACCAAAATCTCCCTCAAAACTATACAAAATATTGTTTTGAGAATCATAATCAGCTGGATTAACAAAATCGCCACCATAATGAGGGGCTAAATCTACTAAAGCAGTACCACTTGAATTGAATAATTGAAAACTATTATATTGATAGGTAGCAAATTGATAGCCTGGATTATCCTGATCTATAAAACAAAGCATGCCATCTCCACCCAAAACTTCAGTACCTGAACCAACTGTATTTTTTACTCCAGGGATTTTAATAGAACCATTATCTTGGAGGCCCATCAATATATACCCATCTTCATCTAAATTTTTCTGTGCTACCGAATAAGGTTGCGTAACATTATAGTTTAGATTTCGGGTTGCAAAGGCAAATGCAGTCGCAGAAGCCGTAATAGTTTTATCGCCAAAATTAGTAGAATAATAAACCCCACCATCATTTGACATAATCATCTGATTGGTACTGCCTGTTCTGAAAATCATATTGTGGTGATCTGGATGTACGTTATTCCCATAAGGAAAGCAATACCATGAAGTTCCTCCATTGACACTTCTGGCAAAAGAAGCACCTCCTATATAAACCACGTTATCATCGGATGGATGTACCGCTAAAATTAAATCATACCATGCTTGACCATTCGTTACATCTGTACTTAAACTCGCATCTGTCGGGATACTGACATCCGACCAAGTAGTTCCTCCATTGGTAGATTTTTTAAAATAACTGATAGTTGAAAAATACTTATCACTTACGGCATAAATTGTATTGGAATTACCAACCCCTAATTCAGTTCGTCCACCAGTCACAGAGGGCGGAGTAATAGTTGTCCAATTAGCTCCATTATCCGTACTTTTATGAATGGACGTTCCATCTCCACGACCAAACGCAGCATAAAGCACCCCATTGACATATTCCAAATCTGAACAATAATTTTTTCCAGCACCTCCAGAACTATCGATTACTTTATTGTTAGTCCAACTAACTCCTCCATCAGTTGATTTCCAGACACCATATTGTGTGCCAGCAAATACGTTCCCGTTTGAGGCTACCACAATTTTCTGTACAGTTTGAAAAGCAAATTGAATCGCAGTCGGACTAGAATACGTTGGTACAGTAGCTGTCAAAAGAGTCCAGGTCGTTCCTCCATTCGTAGTTTTCCAAATCCCCCCTCCTTTTACAGCATCTGCATTATACCAACCTTCCCCTGTTCCGACATAAAATACTTGAGAATTAGAGGGGTCTGATGCAATACAAGAAACAGCCAAATTATCCCAAAAATCATTCACCTTAACCCAGCTTGAAGCTCCAGAAGTAATATCATTATTATACCACAAGCCTCCAGCAACTCCTCCTGCCCAAACCCTCTTTTTTGTAGCATCATTGGGGTCTAGCATCAAAGCACGTGTACGACCGCCTATGTTATTGGGGCCTCGCTCCTTCCAATCTATTCCAGATATTGCCAATAAAGGCTCATTTTTAAAACGCTCTTTCACTTGTACGTGTGCTTTCACCAACTCATCCACAGGTATTTTTCCTGTTTTAGGGTCTGCGACCAACTTTTTATCAAAATCAACCCTTTCCATCGGGTTATCTTTTTTTTCTTCTGCTCGTTCGGTTTTTATTTTTTTCTGCCCAAAAGAAGCCATTTGAACCAAACAGACAAATAGTAACAGCAGGTATTTATTGAAAAAATTGAACATTGACTTTACATTTAGGATTTATTTTGAATAATATTTCACAATTTAATTTATTTTGAATTTACAAAAAAATATTTCAACCAATATCCTGATTTATTTTTTTTAAACCTTGGCGAATTCCTTTCTGTATCACATCATAGTTTTCAATTTTTTTTCCGACATAAATCCAAACCATCTTATATTTTTGGGGAGAAGATGATTTATTTAGACGATAAGCCTCTTTGCTCCGTCGTCGTATCAGATTTCTATCGACTGCATGTTTAAATTGTTTTTTGGGAATCGAAAAAAGAACTTTAGAAGAGGAGGACTCCCCTTCCTGAAAAGATTGATAGACAACCCGAAACGGATAAGCAAAAACAGATTCGTTGCCAGAATCCTTTCTGTCAAATAATGATTCAATATCCTTTTTGCTGCAAAGGCGTTCGTCTTTTTTGAATGTATTTTTCAAAAATATTTAATTTTAATGACAAAAAAAGCCACCAAAAGGCGGCTTTGCATATCTACTCAAAAAAATCTGTTCTGTTCAAATATTTTATTTGTGACCTTTCTCGTCAGAAACAGTTAATTTTTTTCTTCCTCTTGCACGACGAGCAGCCAATACTCTTCTGCCGTTTGCAGTTGCCATACGCTCACGGAATCCGTGTTTATTACGACGCTTTCTATTCGATGGTTGGAATGTTCTTTTCATTATATTTTTTTATTTTTGTTCTATATTTTCAAAATTGAATCGCAAAATTACTATTTTTTTTTAACTTGCCAAAATACTAATAAAAAAATCTACCGTGAAATATAAAATTTATTCAAAAAATCGTCGCTCTCATTGGATTGACATCGAATGTACACTCGAAAATATAAACTCTGACGAAATCATCGTTTCTCTACCTGCTTGGCGACCAGGCAGGTATGAGCTTCAGAATTTTGCAAAAAACATTCAGGCTTTCCATGTTTTTGACCAAAACGAAACCCAAGTCCCTTTTGAAAAAATAAGTAAAGACTCATGGAAAATTCAATCAAAAAATATTACTCAGCTACACATTCGATATAATTACTATGCCGATACCATCAATGCAGGAAGCAGTTTTGTGGATGAACACATTTTATATGTAAATCCTGTCAATTTATGTCTTTATTGCCCAGATAAAATGACCGACACTTGCAGTGTTCTGTTGGATATTCGAGAAAATGAACGCATCGCTGGTATCCAAAACATTGAAAGCCTAGACAACCATCTAAAAATACTGCATTTTGATGACTTTTATCACTTAGCAGATTCCCCTTTTATTGTTAGCAAAAATTTACAGCAGGGTAGTTTTCAAGTCAATCAAACAACATTTTATTTGTGGTTTGAAGGGGCTTTCGAAATACGTAATTTCGATAAAATAGTGGCAGATTTTCAAAAATTCTCAGCTAAACAAATAGACCTTTTTGGTGAATTTCCCGAAAAAACATTCCATTTCATCACTTGGCTATTTCCCAAACACAAATACCACGGTGTAGAACACCGAAGCTCAACCATGCAAACATTAGGACCGTTTCAGGAGGATTCTCAGGAGTTTCTGATAGATTTGTATGGTCTTTCTTCACACGAATTGTTTCATGCTTGGAATATCTGCAAAATTCGTCCCAAAGAGCTTCTCCCCTACGATTATAGCAAGGAAAATTATTTCACAACTTGCTTTATTGCTGAAGGGCTCACGACTTATTATGGAGATTTGATGCTGTATCGTGCTGGTGTATTTGACCAAGAACAATATTTCAGAGAATTGGAAACTTACTATAAAAGACATTTCGATGAGGCAGATGATGCCTCCCAATCGCTTTTAGAGTCCTCTTGGGATTTGTGGCTCGATGGCTATGCAAGCTCTGTTCCAAAACGAAAAGTTTCGGTGTATCATAAAGGAGCAATTGCGGGACAGATTTTGGATTTACATATTCAAAGGGTAAGTCAAAAACAACGCTCTTTGGATAATGTTATGAAAAAAATGTGGGTAAAATTTGGACAATCACACAAGGGGCATCCGATTTTAGGCTATTCCTTGGAAGATTATATTGACATTTGTGAGGAAGTGGCGGGAGAAAAATTGGATTGGTATTTTGAAACTTGTATAGCAGGTACCCATTCGCTATTTGGATTATTGAACGAATATTTACAAGACATAGGCTTGTCTTTAGAAAAAAACCAACAAAATTTAGTTTACCTCAGCAAAATATAAAAATCAATGTATCAATTCGATTATCAATACAGAATAAGATATGCAGATATCGACCAAATGGGCTATATGTATTATGGAAATTATGCAAAACTCTATGAAATTGGTCGGGTAGAGGCCCTTCGCTCATTGGGGCTAAGATACAGAGACTTGGAAGAAAGTGGAATCATTATGCCAGTTTACGAAAATCATTCTAAGTTTATCACTCCTGCAAAATATGATGAATTGATTACGATTCGTGTCATTATCAAGGATTTGCCTAAAATTAGAATTGTTTTTAATTATGAAATTTTCGATGAATCATCTACTTTGATTCACACTGGCGAAACTACGCTCGTCTTTTTAAAAACATCGAATAATAGAATCACGGCTTGTCCTTCTGAAATTCTAGAAAAATTAAATCCCTTCTTTTAAGATTTTTCATTGAGGATTCTATCCAAAAACTGCCACTGCTCCAAGAACCCTAAAGTAGTGGCAATTTTTAAATAAAAAAAATCTTTTTTCGACAATCAAAACATTGATTTCAGATTTGCCCAAAGTTTTTTCTTTGCTTCAGGGCTTTGGTTTATCTTGGATAAATTTTCTGAATATAGATAAATCAACTCCCCTTCTTGTTGAATAACATATAATTGAGGCAAGAAATATTGCTCGATTTGCGGCAAATTGACTCCAAAATTGATTATTTTCTTAGTGACACTATTCTTAAATATTTTTTCAAAACCAGCCATTGAATTAGTGCTGCATGCCATTAAATCGATGGAAGACGAGGATAATTTTACGGCAACAAGTATCTTCTCTAGTAGCTCGGCATCCTCAGAAGTAGGCGAATCGCAAATAACCAAAGTATCATATTTAGGCTCAAATACGACACTTATTGAAGCAATTTCTGTCGAATTATTCACAGCCACTACTTTATAAAGCTCCTCCTGAAAAAAAAGAAATTGGGCTAATCGTGCATTCATTGAAAGTCTGTCAGAAAATAAAAATGTGCTTTGAGTATCAAGCACATTTTTATACAATTTTGTAGAACGTAATTTAGGCTTCTCTCAAAATAACCGCCTCTCTGTCTGGTCCAGTTGAAATAAAACTAATCGGAACATTCAAGGATTCTTCAAGATACGTAATATAATCTGATAATTCTTGAGGCATTTGGTCAAAAGTACGCATATTCTCTAATGAACACTTCCATCCTTTGAATACCTTATAGATTGGTTCCACCTCTGTATCTGTCAAATCATAAGGCATTTGTTCGGTAAGAGTACCATCTGGCAACTTATAATGCGTACAAACATTTACCTCATCTAATATATTCAGGACATCTACCTTCATCATGATTAATTGAGTAACACCATTCAGCATGATGCTATATTTTAGAGCAGGCAAATCAAGCCATCCAGTACGACGAGGGCGACCGGTTGTTGAACCAAACTCCCTTCCTTCCTGGCGAATCAACTCTCCCAAGTCATCATTCAACTCCGTCGGGAAAGGACCACTTCCAACCCGTGTGCAATAAGCCTTAAAAATACCATATACTTCACCCACTTTATTCGGAGCAACGCCCAAGCCAGAGCAAACACCCGCAGCGGTAGTATTTGAGCTAGTAACGAACGGATAAGAGCCAAAATCAATATCCAATAAAGAACCTTGAGCCCCTTCTGCCAGTACCCTTTGCCCATTATTCATGGCATAATTAACCACATATTCGGTGTCTTCTAGGCTAAATTCTTTGATAAACTCGACCGCCTCAAAAAACTCCTTTTCGGCACTAGCCAAATCGTATTCAAATTGATAAAAATCAAGAATTTGAACATGTTTTTTTACTAAATCGTTGTATTTTTCTATGAAATTTGGAGAGATAATGTCACCCAAACGTAAACCCTGACGAGCTACTTTATCAGAATAAGCAGGACCAATACCTTTCAAAGTAGAGCCAATTTTGGCATCACCCTTTGCTTTTTCATAAGCCGCATCCAATAGTCGGTGAGTTGGGATAATAATAGCCGTTTTTTTAGAAATGACCAAATTTCTTTTCAGGTCAAGATTATACTTCCCTAAACCCTCAATTTCCCTTTTGAAAGTAATAGGGTCTAATACGACACCATTGCCGATGATATTTAAGCAATCCGAACGAAAAATACCAGACGGAATTTGATGTAGCACATGTTTATTGCCATTAAATTCTAAAGTATGACCGGCGTTTGGGCCACCTTGAAAACGAGCAACTACTTGATAATCAGGGGCAAGAACATCAACAATTTTACCTTTGCCTTCATCTCCCCATTGTAAACCTAAAAGAATGTCAATCATTTTTGAAAGAAATAATGTAGAATTAAAAATCGGAATTGCAAACTTACAAATGTATCAAAATGAGCCAATTATTTTCTATTTTGACAATTTTCTTTTTGACAATTACCATAAAAAATCAAAGAGTGGTGCATGACTTTGAAATGCAACATATCACCGACCATATTTTGGATATTTTGAATTCGAGGGTCACAGAATTCCATGACATGGTGACAATCAACACAAATCAGATGGTCATGCTGTTTTGAACCATACGCTTTTTCATATTGAGCCAAATTTTTGCCAAATTGGTGTTTTTTCACCAAATCACATTCTACCAACAAATCGAGGGTATTATAAACAGTTGCTCGGCTCACTTGATATTTTTTATTTTTCATTGAAATATACAAGTCCTCCACCTCAAAATGGTCGTTTCTGGAATAAATTTCTTCCAAAATTGCATACCTTTCCGGAGTTTTCCGTAGCTGCTTCGTTTCCAAATAAGCAGTAAAAATACTTTTTGCTGATTCAAAATTTGAAGGAATTGACCCCATTTTTGGTTAAATTGTGATTATTGCTCTTAAAATTACTAATTATTTACAAAATTACCATATTTTATATTCTAAATGGCATAATAAATACAGAATAATTACAGCATATATTAAAAAAAAACAATTTTGAGATTCCATTCATGCCTCTATCTTATCCAGAGTTTCATCGAAATCACCTCACTTGGATTCAATCCTATTTTGATTTCTCGAATGAATGATGTTTGCCGATTGGTATTCAAGGTCGCATTATATATTCTTACGGCATTGCTTGTCAGTTCGTTGGAAGATTCAATCAAACATAAGCCACCTGTAACCAAGCTCAAGCCTATCAATAATTTCGGCAAACTTCGTACCGTATAATTGACTTCCTTTTGGTTTACAAGAGCAGTTGTTGGCTTTCCTTTGAGAGCCACATAAGCCAAACCCACTCCTCCGATTGCCAAAATAGGCCCAGCCGGCTTCAAGATATTCGCCCATTTGTATTTTATATGGGGTTGCCATGTTGTTTGAAAGATTTCTTCCAATTCTTTGGCATTCAGCTTTTTGTTTTGAAGATATACCTGCGTACTCAAAATCCCTCTTTTCGCTACCAACGAATCTACATTTTGAGCCAAGATTGTTCTCAGAGAAATTAGCACGAAGAACATCGTAAAATAGATTTTTTTCATTGTCTTGAGAAATATTATTTTTCAGAATCAACACGTGAAATTTTATTGATTCCATTGATGGCTGCTAATTTTTCCATCAACAGCTCTAAATGATGCGTATCTTGTACATACAATTTAATAACCCCCGTAAAGATTCCATCATTTGTATCAACTGCCAAAGAACGCATATTTATATGTAATTCACTAGAAATCAGCTTAGAAATATCCTGAATCATACCCATTCGGTCAATCCCATCAATATGGATACTAGCGATAAATGCTTTGGCTACCTGAGACGACCATGTCGCTTTGATAACTCTATTTCCATATTGAGAGAGTAATTGCTGGGCATTTGGACATGAATTGCGATGAATTTTAATTCCCTCATTGACTGTTAGAAACCCAAACACATCATCACCCGGAATAGGGTTACAGCACCTTGCCAAAGTAAAGTCTATTTCCTGAAAATCATCTCCAATATAGAGTGTATCCACCCCTTTTGCTTTTTTCAATCCTTTTTCAAAACTTTTAGCATCAATAAATGCCTTATTGTCAAGCTCAATTTTCGCTTGCTTATTGATTCTTGCTTCCCTATCAGATTTGAATTTTTTGATTTCGTCTATATGGATATAGCCTTTTCCAAAGCTATAATATAAATCATTGTAATCTTTTTTGTTGAAATACGCCCGAAGCTGATTGAGCGTTTCAAGATTATTTTCAATGCCTAATGTTTTTAACTTCTTATTTATCAACTCCTTACCATCGCTAAAATAGATTTTATTCTCTTCTTTTAGTAAATCTTTGATACGAGCTTTCGCCTTGGAAGTTGTCACAAATCTCAACCAATCTTCTGATGGTTTTTGGTTTTTAGTCGTTAAAATTTCTACTTGGTCGCCATTTTGAAGAACATAGCTTATCGGAGCCAATTGACTGTTTACTTTTCCAGCAGTACACTTCCTTCCAATGTCTGTATGAATTTCAAAGGCAAAATCCAAGACAGTTGCCCCTTTTCGGAGTACTTTCAAATCTCCTTTTGGGGTAAACACAAATACCTCTTCATTATAAAAATTCCCTCGAAAATCTTCTAAAAACTCAATAGCCGATTTATCTTGAGACTCCAGTGTTTCACGAACCTGATTAATCCATCTATCCAAAGGAGCATCCATGGAAGTATCGTTTCCTTTATACTTGAAATGTGCAGCATACCCTCTTTCAGAGATTTCATCCATCCTTTCAGTACGTATTTGTACTTCTACCCATTGCCCTGTTTGGCTCATGACGGTAGTATGAAGCGACTCATAACCATTGGCTTTGGGGATAGAAATCCAGTCTTTCAAACGGTCTGGATTAGGCTTATATTCGTCCGTCACAATAGAATAAACCTGCCAACACGCCGATTTTTCCTTTTCTGTTGTTACGTCTTGTACAATGATTCTGATGGCAAACAAATCGAATATATCTTCGAAAGCGGTATTTTGCGATTTTACTTTATTCCAAATGGAATAAATATGCTTAGGTCTGCCTTTGATAATAAACTTGATTCCAGTATCAACTAATTTTTTTTGAAGTGGCTTGATGAAGCTTTCTATAAATCTATCACGGGTAGCCTTTGTAGTTTTTAGTTTATTGGCAATATCTTTGTAAATGACTGGCTCTGTGTATTTTAAATATAAATCTTCAAGTTCAGATTTAATTTTATACAAACCCAATCGATGAGCCAAAGGAGCATAAATAAAAATGGTTTCGTGTGCAATTTTCAATTGAGAATTCCGAGCCATGCTTCCCAAAGTCCGCATATTGTGCAGCCTATCCGCCAATTTTATCAGAATAACACGAACGTCTTCCGAAAGTGTAAGAAGCATTTTTCTGAAGTTTTCGGCTTGAGCAGAAGTCCCTTGCTCGAAGTTTCCAGATATTTTAGTCAAACCATCAATAATCCTAGCCACTTTTTTGCCAAATTCCTTTTCTATGTCTTTTAAGCTCATATCGGTATCCTCCACCACATCATGCAGCAAGGCACAGATAATCGAAGTTGCCCCCAAGCCAATTTCTTCCACACAAATTTGAGCAACCTCCAGTGGATGAAAAATATAAGGTTCACCCGATTTTCTTCTCATATCTTTGTGGGCATTCATGGCAATCGTGAATGCCTTTTTGATTTGTTTGGCATCATCCCCTTTAAGTACTGGCTTAGCAACTCTGAATAGCTTTCTATATCGGGCTAATATTTCTTTTTTTTCCTTTTCTAAAGCATCAAGCGAATGCTCAATCGATAAAGGTGCTGCTTGCTCTGTCACTTCGTCCTCCTTTTTATTTTGTTGTAATTGCTCAGAAATAAATGTAATAAAATGGGCATAAATCTACAAATTTTTTCTTGCTAATCTTGTACATTTTTGATTGCCCATCGAAAAACAACATACTTTATCTATTTTTACGAAAAAAATAAAAAAAAATTTGCGATTACATTGACAAAAGTTAAAATAATAATTACCTTTGCAACCCGAATAATTCAGGGCTTAACGAAATTTAAGTCGATTAAAATGCGGGCGTGGCGAAATTGGTAGACGTGCCAGACTTAGGATCTGGTGCCGCAAGGCGTGGGGGTTCGAGTCCCTTCGCCCGTACGAAGAACCCTCTGAACCTTGCTTGGTCAGGGGGTTTTTAAGTTTAAATCCGCTATAAAAATAAATGTATCACCTACATTTTTTAAAAAGTATTTTTAATAAATTCATTTAATTACCAATAAATTATCCTAAATGGAAACTACATTAGATAGAATTTCTTCTACCGAAGGCAGACTTAAAATTACACTTTCAGAGGCTGATTACAAGCCGGAAGTGGATAAAAAAATCAAACAATACAGCAAAACCGCTCATATTAAGGGATTTCGCCCAGGAATGGTCCCTAAAGAATATATTCAAAAATTACACGGAAAAAGTATCTTGGTTGATGAAGTCATCAATATGGTTTCTAATACTGTGAATACTTATATTTCTGACAATAAATTAAGAGTGGTAGGTGACCCAATGCCGGATAATGATGCCGCAAGCCAAATCAATTGGGATACTCAAAAAGAATTTACATTTGAGTATAAATTAGGTATTGCATCAGATTTTACGGTTGATTTAAGTGCATTGCCAAGTGTTACTTCTCTTGAAATTACTGT
>CAYUFZ010000031.1:0-8272 GCA_964444025.1 uncultured Emticicia sp. | reverse complement strand
CAGACGACAAAATCGATGAGACTATCGAAGATATCCGTAAACGTTTCGGAAAAGAAGTTGAAGTTGAGGAAGTAGAAGCAGGTGATTTTGTGTTTGGTGTACTGAAACAAGAGTCTAGCGAATTTGAAGTGAAAGACGCAAGTATCCCTACCGACCGAGTAAAAGCAGATGCTCAGCATATTTTTAAGGGTTTAGAAAAAAATAGTTCTGTTAAATTTGATATTCAATCTATTTTTGAAAACTCAAAAGATTTAGGTTTTGCAGTAGGTAAGCCTCAAGAAGAAGCTGAAACTCTAAGTGGAGAATTCGAACTAACCGTAGAAAAAATTAATCGTACTGTTGCGAGCGACATTGACCAAGAATTATTCGACAAAGCTCTTGGACAAGGCCAGGCATCGAACGAAGAGGAGTTCCGTGCAGAAATCAATAAGATTATTTCTGGAAATTATAGCAGAGAAAGTGCGTATGCATTAGACTATCAATTAGATAAATTATTGATTGACAATATCTCCATCGAATTGCCTGATGCTTTCTTGAAAGATTGGTTGTTCACTATCAATGAAGGAAAGTTCTCTCAAGAAGATATCGAAAAAGATTTTGAAAATTTCGCAAAAGGATTACGTTTGGATTTAATTCGTTCTGAAATTGCTCAAAATAGCGACATTAAACTAGAATACGCAGATATTTTAGCTGAAGTAAAAGCTGAAATGATGAATTACTTCGGTGGCTATACCTACGAAGGTATCGACGAGATAATCGACAAAATGGCACGTAAAACTTTGAAAGAAAACAAAGATAATGCGGTTCGTAAATATACAGACTTGGCTTTTGGCAAAAAAGTTCGTGCATTTGTAAAAGAAAACGTAAAATTAGAGTCAAAAGCTGTTAGTGCAGATGAATTTACTGCGATAGTGAATGAACTTTACGGAGTATAATATAGCGTCTTATCAATCAGAATATACATTGAGTCATCCTCAATTTTGAATAGCTACACCCGTAGCCACTAAAAAGAGAGAGCTGCTAATATTAATCTATCAATCGGTATCGAAGTATTTCGGTACCGATTTCTTGTTCTATGGCAGACAGTATTTTTCCAAGTAAAAAAAGAGATAAAACTACTCCAATTTCTAAGAAAAAAGCAAGAAGTCGTAGGTAATAGCCATCCATTTAAGTCTATTTTCCCAAAGCCACAATCTCCCCAATTCAGCCGACCCTAAAGACTTGTTCTATGTACCAGCGGTGCATAAAGAGTACAAGGCGAATGTTCACAAATATAGCCTCCTAATTCAGCCCACTTTACTGTTGCGAAACAAAATGATGAGGATTATTGACTTCCTAAGTATAAAATCGCCCGTTTGACAGTTTATTTTAGTACAATGAGCTACTATTGTAAATATAAAAAGACCTTTTGTTTAAATTTAAGAATCTAATGCTTCTCAAATTTAAACAAAAGGTCTTTTCTACAATCATCCTAAAAATTTGGGATGACTATATTTTATAAGACCAAATACAAAAGCGTTTTATTTTTTACCGTAACGCTTGTTGAACTTATCTACACGTCCGGTTGTATCAATCAATACATTTTTACCTGTATAGAAAGGATGTGAATCCGAGCTAACCTCTACTTTGTAAACAGGGTACTCGTTGCCATCTTCCCAAACGATTGTTTCTTTTGTGTTTGCACAAGATTTTGTCAAAAATTTAAAATTAGTTGACAAATCCCAGAAAATTACTGGTCTATAATTCGGATGAATATCTTTTCTCATTACCTTAATTTATTGAAAATACTAAATAACTTCTTAAAATGGAGTGCAAAATTAGGATATCCTAACGAATAATCAAAATTTCAACACTAATTCTTTAAAAAATTATTTATACATAACTTTTTTTACGGCATCAATCGTTCTTTTTACGTTTGGCAAAGTCGCCTCTATCAACGTTGGTGCATAATGCAACGGAATATCCATGTTGTTCACACGAATGACCGGAGCATCCAAATGGTCAAAAGCAAAACGCTGTAAATGATAAGCGATTTCAGAAGAAATAGCAGCCAAAGGCCAAGCTTCCTCCACTACAACACAGCGATTTGTTTTCTTTACAGATTCTACCACCGTTGGATAATCAATTGGACGAACCGTACGTAAATCTATCAATTCTACGCTTATCCCTTCTTTTTCTAATTCAGCCATTGCTGGTAAAACCACTCTTGGAATCATTTTTCCAAAAGACACGATTGTTACGTCAGAGCCTTGCTTCATTACATTTGCTTTTCCTAGCGGCAACAAATACTCTCCTTCAGGCACTTCACCTTTATCTCCATACATTTGCTCAGATTCCATGAAAATAACAGGGTCATTGTCACGGATTGAAGACTTCATCAGTCCTTTTGCATCATAAGGATTATGAGGAACAACAACTTTCAAACCTGGCGTATTGGCAAACCAATTTTCGAAATTTTGTGAGTGTTGAGCACCTAATTGCCCGGCATTTCCGGTTGGTCCACGGAAAACTATCGGACAAGAATATTGTCCAGCAGACATTGCCATGAATTTGGCAGCCGAATTGATGATTTGATCAATAGCTACCAAAGAAAAGTTAAAAGTCATGAATTCGACAATCGGACGCAAGCCATTTACGGCAGCCCCTACCCCGATTCCACCAAATCCCAACTCTGCGATAGGCGTATCAATGACTCTTTTCGGACCAAATTCGTCCAACATTCCTTGACTTACTTTATAGGCACCGTTATATTCGGCTACTTCTTCCCCCATCAAAAATACGTTTTCATCACGTCTCATTTCTTCAGACATGGCTTCACGCAGGGCTTCTCTAAATTGTATTTCTCTCATTTTCGCTTAGAATTTGCATTTTGCGACGTAAAATTAGCACATCTCCACCGAATCTCAAAACAATTATTCAGCTTTCATAAAAACTATCTTACGATTATCATTTTGTTTTCTTTTTCTACTCTTTTTTTAAGGAAAATGTTTCATTTTTATTGCGTTTTTTCAGATTGCGTTCTTAGATACTTTTCTTGAAAAAATTCATTCGTTGGGCAAATTTCAACATTTACCCAACAATTCCTGAGTATGTTAAAAAAAATACATTTATTTGTAAAAAAAGTTAATTTCATCTATGTTTCTATTCGACATCAAGTCTATTTTTTTTGAATTCATGGGCGTAAAAATGAGTTATCTCGAATTTTATGCAACCATTAGCGGATTATTCGCTGTTATTTTATCTGTGAGAGAAAATGTATGGAGCTGGATTTTAGGGCTACTCAATGTCGTGTTGGCATTTGTGATGTTTTATCAAATCCAATTATATCCTGATATGTTTTTGCAAGTGTTTTTCTTTATTACCAACCTCATCGGATTTTGGCACTGGAAATTTCCGAAAGCATCAGAGGCGAATGTACATCATGAACTTAAAATCACTCAATTAAGCCAATATCAAAATATACTTTATACACTCCTTGGGCTTTTTTGCACGTTTATTTTAGGAACATTTGCCAAAAATCTTCACCAATGGTTTCCGCAACTATTCAGCCAGCCAAGTGCTTTCCCATATATGGATTCCTTTACGACAGTCATGAGTATTTTTGCTACATTTTTATTAATTCGTAAAAAAGTAGAATCTTGGTGGATGTGGTTGGCAATAGACATTCTGAGTACCTATATGTACTTTATCAAAGATGTTAAATTATATGCCTTATTGTATGCTATTTTTTGCGTCATTGCTTTGTTTGGAGCTGTTCGTTGGACAAAAATTTACCGCTCCAACAATTAAAAATTTTGCAGGAAAGTACATGATAGTTTTATAAACATAAGACGCAATTTTTGTACTTTAGGAATATAAATTATCATTACGAAACAATAAACATTCAACCTTTATGATAAGCGAAAGTATCATTCAAGAGCATAACCATTCATTAGCAAGTGAGCATCAATTCAAACTCCACTATATATCGGAGCTTTTGAGTAAAAAAGGCATTGATATTCAGTTTATTATCGATAAAATTATAGCATTTCAAGTCGCTATTCCGAGCTGGGCATTAGGCACTGGAGGCACTCGTTTTGGGAGATTCCCGAATGGTGGAGAACCCCGAAATTTAGAAGAAAAGATTGAAGACGTAGGTTTAATTCATCAATTGAATCGTTCGTCCAATTCCATTTCTTTGCATATTCCTTGGGATATTCCCTCAGATGCCAACGCCATCAAACAATTACTCAAAGCCAATCAATTGAGCATTGACTCTGTCAATTCCAATACGTTTCAAGACCAAAAAGAACAAGCCTACTCGTATAAATTTGGGTCGTTGTCGCACACAAAATCTGAGGTTAGAAAATTAGCCATCCAGCACAACATCGACTGCATCGAATACGGAAAAATGCTCGATTCTAAAGTATTGACTGTTTGGTTGGCTGACGGCTCAAATTTTCCAGGGCAACAACATTTGAGAGGAGCGTATCAAAGAACACAAGACTCTTTGACGGACATCTATCAGGCAATGCCCGAAGATTGGACAATGCTCATCGAATACAAACCATACGAGCCACATTTCTACTCGATGGTTATTCCTGATTGGGGAACATCTTATTCGCTTTGCCAAAATATAGGAAAAAATGCCCAAGTTTTAGTAGATTTAGGGCATCATTTACCTAATACGAATATCGAACAAATTGTGGGTCGTCTGATGCACTTCGGACGTTTGGGCGGATTCCACTTCAACGGCTCCATGTATGGCGATGATGATTTGACTACCGGCAGCATCAAACCATATCAATTCTTTTTGATTTTCAATGAATTAGTCGATGGAATGCAAGACTCACAGGTTAAAAATCCACCTTTGGCATGGATGATTGATGCCAGCCATAATACCAAAGACCCCATTGAAGATTTATTGCAATCGGTCAATGCTATTCTGACCACCTACGCCAAAGCCTTATTGATTGATAGAAAAGCCCTGACAGATGCACAAGAAAACAACGATGTGTTGATGGCAGAAGAATTACTTCGAGATGCGTTCATGACAGATGTTCGTGCATTGGTTGCAGAAGCCATGCGTCAATCAGGTGGAGCTATTGACCCAATTCGGACATTTAGAGCCGCAAAAGTACGTGAAAACTTGGTTCAACAAAGAGGATTCAGCGTAGCCACTGGTTTATAATTTTATTCTTCCAATCTATTGCAAAGTATTGGAATAGATTGGAATTTTCTGTAAATTCATCTTTTCTTTAGCAAATTTGTGCTTGTTTCTTTTGCGAATAAATCAAACAAGTTTGTAGCATCGGAAGTTGATGAGTTAGTCATTGCTGTTCATTTTATATTAAACCCTAATGAAAGTAGCATTATTTATTCCTTGTTATATTGACCAATTCTACCCTAAAGTAGGTATTGCGACCCTTCAGTTATTAGAGAAATTGGGAGTAGAAGTAGCATATCCCATGCAGCAAACATGCTGTGGGCAGCCCATGGCAAATAGCGGTTGTGAACGAGATTCGGCTGGAGTTTACCAACATTTTGTAGATACTTTTGAGTCATTTGATTATATCGTTACTCCATCGGGAAGTTGCACGTATCATATCAAAAAACATTACGACATCATCGAACAAACAGATTCGGTAAAAAAAGTTAGAAAATCAGTGTATGAGCTGATTGACTTCATTGAAAATGTACTTAAAATTGATAAAATTCCAGGAGAATTTCCATATCAAGTAGGGCTACACCTGAGTTGCCATGGGCAACGAGGGCTTCGACAAGCCAATGCTTCGGAAATCACAGATGTACGTGATGGACAAATAGCAAAAATTCTTCGAAAATTAAAAGGAATCCACCTAACCGAACTAGATAGAAACGACGAATGTTGCGGATTTGGCGGGACTTTTTGCGTAGCAGAGGAAGCCATTTCTGCCCGAATGGGACAAGACAGAATATCCGACCATTTACGAAATGGGACACAAATACTGACAGGAGGGGACGTTTCTTGCTTGATGCACTTGGAAGGTATTATCAAACGCCAAAACACCCCTATCAAAGTGATGCACATTGCAGAAATATTGAACGGAAATCAACCATGAGCCAACACAATCACTCCAAAGAAGCCACTCTTTTCAACCAAGATTTCGACAGAACTACTTGGCACGACGAAACCCTTTGGTTTGTGCGTCAGAAAAGAGACAAAGCCGTGATGCCTATTCCCGAATTTCAAGAACTTCGAAACTTGGCATCTTCTATCAAAGACCATACTCTTAGTCATTTAGACCAATATTTGATTGAATTTGAAGCCAATGCTCTCAAAAATGGCATTCGGGTACATTGGGCAGCCAATGCCGACGAACACAACCAAATTGTATTGGATATTATCCAAAAAAGCAATGCCTCTCTCTTAGAAAATCGGAAACTTCGGTTGGTCAAAAGTAAGTCTATGCTGACGGAAGAGTGTCATTTAAACACCTTTTTATTAAAAAATAATGTTGAGGTGGTCGATACTGATTTAGGGGAACGAATCATTCAACTGAGAGACGAACCACCCAGCCACATTGTGATGCCTGCCATACATCTAAAAAAAGAAGATGTAGGTGAAACATTTTATCAGCATTTAGGCACACAAAAAGGCGAAAAAGACCCACAAATCCTAACGGAAGCCGCTCGCCATCATTTAAGAGAAAAATTTGTAGCAGCAGATGTTGCCCTCACAGGGGTTAATTTTGCCATTGCCGAAACCGGCAGTTTTGTTGTTTGTACCAATGAAGGAAATGCCGACTTAGGGGTTAATCTCGCAAAAGTGCATATTGCTTGTATGGGTATTGAAAAAATTATCCCAAAACTTTCTCATTTGGCAGTATTTACGAGATTATTGGCAAGAAGTGCCACAGGGCAACCCATTACTTCCTATACTTCGCATTTTACCAAGCCTGAAGAAGGCAAAGAAATGCACGTAGTGATTGTGGATAACGGCAGAACCCAACAATTGGGCAGAGAAGATTTTAGAAACTCCTTGAAATGTATCCGATGTGGGGCGTGTATGAACACTTGTCCAGTATATAGACGAAGCGGTGGACACAGCTATAATTTTACCGTTCCGGGACCCATTGGAGCAATTTTATCGCCAAATATAGATTTACACAAATACAGCAGCCTACCTTTTGCAAGTACCCTTTGCGGGTCTTGCTCCGATGTTTGTCCAGTTAAAATCGACATTCACGTACAATTATACAAATGGCGGCAAGTCGTAGGCGAAAAAAATGAATTGTCGAATATGAAAAAGTGGAGCATGAAAGGACTCGCTTCTATTCTTTCTATGCCCAAAATATATGATTTAGGAGGGAAAATAGCACGAGGAACACTTCGCATTTTACCGCATGCAATCAGCCATCAAAAAAATATTAATCCTTGGGCAAAAGCAAGGGAATTACCCAAACCACCCTCCCAAAGCTTCAAGGAATGGTATGCCAAAAATAAGAAAACCGATGAATAGCAGAGATAAAATATTGGCAAATATTGCCGCCAACAAACCCTCTAATATCGACATGCCTGCCGTACCGATTTATGAGGGCGATAAAAGCCTCCTTCGATTTAAAACAATACTGGAAAGCATTGGAGGAAAAGCCATAGAAATAAGTCAATTGGCTGATGCTCAAAAAATAATTGAACAATATTATTCCGATTTGAAAAATATTGCTTCCGAAATTATCCATGCCTCCGTATCAATTGGGAAAGATAGCTCGAAAGAAACCCTCGAACAAATTGATTTAGCAGTAATTCGTGGGGAGATTGGAGTAGCCGAAAACGGGACCATTTGGGTTCCTGAAAGCAATATGCTTCATCGGGCTTTGCCATTTATCACCCAACATTTGGTGATTGTTTTGGACAAACAAAAAATTGTCGCCAATATGCACCAAGCTTATGAAATATTACACAATATTGAGGGATACGGTGTTTTTATTGCTGGTCCATCTAAAACTGCCGACATCGAACAGTCGTTGGTTATCGGAGCTCATGGAGCAAGAAGTATGATGGTTTTGATTTATTGAATCAAAAAAAACAAAGAAATGATGAGAAGAAATGCAATTAATTGGATAATTGATATTAATTTGGCATAAAAATTGGTTTCAAAAGCCATATAAACAGAATTACTCAATAGATTTTTTGAATTTTCGTTCTGAAATCAATCATTTTTTCGACGAAATTCAGACTATTCCAAAAATATATGCAATTCTTATTTCCATCATTTCTTTGGGCTTTAGCGGCACTTTCGGTGCCGATTGCC
>CAYUFZ010000030.1:0-19188 GCA_964444025.1 uncultured Emticicia sp. | reverse complement strand
GGCTTGAAATCTTTAATGATACGATATGTTTTGAACAAACTTTGCAAAAGCTTGAATGGCAATGTCAAATTTGCCAATAAACTCGACCGATTGATGCCAGCAATAGGCAAACCTATGATTTTATATCCTGCTTTGGGTACTTTTTCCATTTCCATTTTACCCTCTGCTCCAACAAAAAGAATTTCATTAGAACCATCAATACTCTTTAGTTCGTTTGCAATAGCAACTGCCGGATAGATGTGCCCGCCTGTCCCTCCTCCGCTTATGATAATTTTTGACATTTTGTTTCTGTTTAATTAATCGGCAAAAATAATTAATTTTATTGAAAGCTTTGGGCAAAAATTAACGTGCTTGTTCATATTTATCCCGTGTAATACTCAAGACAATCCCAATCGCTAAAGCCGTAAATAAAATGGAGGTTCCTCCTTTACTCATTAATGGTAGTGTTTGACCCGTCACAGGCCCTAAGCCAATGTTTATCATGATATGGATAAAGGCTTGAAAGACTATGCTGAAAATTAGCCCAACAGAAAGTAAACCACCAAAGGCTCTATCGGTATTTTTTATGTTAATTAATCCTCTATAAAATAGCCATATATACAGCAAGACCACACTTATCCCTCCAACCATGCCGTATTCTTCTACCAAAATCGCATAGATATAATCAGAAAAAGCCTCTGGAAGGTAATTTCTTTGTAAGCTATTTCCTGGGCCGATTCCTAATATTCCGCCTCGGGCAACTGCGATTAAAGCTTGCTCTCTCTGAAAATTATCATCTCTTTCGGCATTTCCTATGACATTATCTCCATCGATATCGATATTGATGAATGCCTCAAATCTTTCTACCACAACACTCCCCCGACCAATGTCATAATTATATTTTTTAGCAATTAACCCCGCAACCACAGAAAACATCAGAATAAACAATCCAGATAGCATTGTAAAAAAAATATATTTTCCCGGAACTCGCCCAATCCACATAATAATTAGACAAGTCATACCCAAAATGACTGCCGTAGAGAAGTTTGAAAGGGCAATTAAGCCACACAAACCAACACACCAACTAATTATTTTATAAAATTCTATATTGGTATATTCTATGTTTTGTCTGCGAGCCAGCATGGCAGAAAGGTGCGTAATGAGTATAATTCTTATGATGTCGGAGGTTTGGAATGTAATCAGACCAAATACATTAATCCATCTCGAGGCTCCGCCAACGGTCGTACCAAATATATAGGTAAAAATAATAAGAAAAGGCGTAAAAAAGATTAAAATATTTGAGATACGAGCATAAATCGTATAGTCAATTCTATGTACCAGCCAAATCAAAAATACTCCCGCAAACAATAATACCGAATGTGTGATAAGATAGTGTTCGTTGGTTAGGTTGTGCTTGTATGCCAAAGCAGAGGTGGAGCTGTACACCACCAAGATACTCGCCAATGAAAGTATAATTACAATAAACCAAATTTGCCAATCTCCTCTGAATTTGTCTTTTAACCACGCTTCCATGATTGATGTTTGTTTATAAAGGTAGTAATTAGGAAAAACGTAATAATTTTTATCTAAAATTATAATTGCAAAAATAATAAGAAAATATAATTAAAAATTTTAAATTCATCTAATTTTATCCCGAATATCGCTTTACTTATGGATTGAAAATAGAAAGACTATTGATTCAAATAAGAAAGGCTACCAAATTTTGATAGCCTTTCTTGTCAGAAACTCTCAATCCAATTACTTTTCTGTCAATTTTGCTTTATTTGCAATCTTCACAATGATAAAAATCACCCAAGCAATTATTAAGAAATTGATAATATTATTGAGAAAATTGCCATAATTTAAAATAATAGCAGGGATTTCGTTACCCAGATTATCTACTGTTTTATCTTTTAGCACAATTCCCCCGCTAATTCCTCCATTGCTAATCAAATTAATCACAGGCATGAGTATATCATCTACCAAAGAAGTAACGATTTTGCCAAATGAGGCACCTATAATTACCCCTACAGCCAAATCAAGGACATTGCCTTGTGCAATAAATGTTTTGAATTCTTTTAACATAGCGTATAATCAATTTATGGTTTGGAAAAATAATAATTCATCTAACAGGTTTTGCGAGAAATATTATAATTTCAAGGAAAATCCTAAGTTAAAACCACCTGTTGCTTGCCATACAGACTTATATTTTTTGGCATCAATATCTGCTTTAGAAACTTGGTCAAAATCTCTAATCAAAATGGCAGCTAGGTTTACATTTAGATATTTATTGATTTTTGCTGTGGCGATAATGTTGATATTATGGTCTAATGCTTTCGATTTTGGAGCTATTGCCAAAAACATTTGGTCTCTTAGCTTAAGATTGATATTTTTTGCAATATCTTTATCAAAAGCAATAACTCCTTGTAACCCAAGTTCGGTTAAGCTTGTTTTTCCTTTGCTAACACCGTATAATTTGGTGATATTTTTGTCATCGGAGATAAAGGTTGTCCGCCCTCCCAAACCTGCTTGTGTAATCAAATATGGTTTAGGTTTCCATTCAAAACCACTTGCCAAAGTCAAGAACCCTGGATGAAGAAATTTCGAAATAAGTGATGGTTTATTGACATCTGAATAATCAAAACCTTTGTCAAATTGCGATAAAAAGTTTAAACTTGAATACCAATTGAGTGCTTTGTGTACAACTCGGGTGTATTTAGTATCTAAGAAAATTCTATCTACGCCTTTACGGATTTCTTTGGAATCATTTTTGTAAAAATTACTCAATCTTCCATATTGTAATTGAATGTCGTTTGTCCAAACGCCTTTACCTTTGGTAAATACAGCTAAATTGTTGAAATAAGTACCCAAAGTAAGATTATTGACACCCCCACCCTGCCAGCTAGCATTGAATGCTGCACCGCTAAAATTCAAACCAATTTGTGTACTTCGTTTCCACCAGCCTATCCGAAGCGAATCTTCTCGGTTTTTGGGAGCTTCTTGGGCAAATATTCCATTGCTTATTAGGACTATTGTAATAAGTAAGATAAGTTTTTTCATTTTTTGGAATTTCATGATTATTTGGAATTTAAAAAATCTTTTTCAAACGAAACTAAAGAAAGCCCTATTTTTAATCAATTTTTTGAGAACACGGTTTATAATTTAATTTTTTGGAAACTAAAGTTTAGACGCAAGAAAAAAACGTTAGTAACAAAAAAAGATATTTTTTTTAATCAAATATCACTACTTTTTTAGATTGAAGCACCTGAAGAGGGAATATTGTCCTTGAGTCTTGAGTCAGTAATGTGATGGTTGTGTTGTCAATGGCAATAATTTCGCCTTTTACCCCATCAATTTCTATTATTTGCCCCTCTCTATATCTATTTTTACTATAAAAAGAAGAAAGAATATTTAATAATATTTCTTTGGAAGCAAAACCATATCCAATGGCGAAGGCAAACATTACACCACCAACCAACAAATTAAAGCTTGATTCCAATAAACTGGTGTTGATACCTATTTGAGCAATGGACTGGATGACAAAAATAATCAACAAAAAGAAAAATACAGATGTACCAATTAATTTTCCTGCGGCGATATTAAATGATTTACAAAGGGTTACGACAAATCCTTTGAGGGCATCTGCCAAGAATATCCCACCTGACAACATCAAGGCCGCTGAAATTATTTTTGGGATAAACTCCACCAAAAGCTTAATCATATCAGAAATCGCAGGTACACCTAAGGTATCTGCCGCCGGTCTTAACATGAAAATAATAATGAAGTAATAAAGAACCTTTGAAATAATAGAGCTGATTTTTATTTCCAATTTTAATCCTTTGATGGCATCAATTCCGTTGAGTTTGTCTCCGATACGGTCGGCACCAACCTTTTCAAGCATTTTTTGAGTAATCGCAGCAACCATTTTTGCTACCATCCAGCCTACTACCAAGATGATAATTGCTCCAATTAAGTTATAAAAAAATCCCATGAAACTTTTAAGCATTTCTCTTAAAGTTTCTAATAATGTGTCTGTAAAGCTAAGGGTATGTTCCATTTGTTTAATAATGTTTTCAATCGATATTAACTATTTTCTTCTTCTTCTTTGGGTTCTAATTCTTGTAGATATTTGACAGTCGCCACCATTGATTCACCAATAAACATCTGAACCAATTGCATCACATCACGAATTGTGTCAATTTCCGCAGTAATCAGCCCTTTTAGATGCTCGGGGGCTTTAATTTCGTCGTCAAAATCCTCCATTAAGTCTGCCATAAAATTGATATTAATAAGTTTAAGACTATTTATTTTTCCAGAACCAAAATACCTTTGCAACGATAATCATGATAAATAATACGTTTTCCGAATAAATTTTTCTCATTTTATTCTTAATACGCATCAATCTCATTTTGACAGCACTCTCGGTGATATTGAAAGTATCCGCAATTTCTTTGCTACTAAAATCATCTTGATACTTCATTAGAAGCATCGCTCGTTCGTCTGGTTCTAATTTTTGAAGAGCTTTCTTTAAATCTTGTGCTTGCACTTCCGCAAACTCATTGTCTTCTTCCTCTTCTTCCAAATCAAAATTTTCTTCCAGAGCCACTTCAGACTGTTTTTTTATCAGTCTCATCTGATCCATGCAATAATTATAGGTGATGCTGTATAGCCATGTAGAAAATCTGGCATCTTCTTTAAATGAGCCAATTTTAAGCACAAGCCTAAGAAAAATATCATGCGTAAAGTCCTCAGCTTGTACTTCGCTTTTTACAAAAGAAAGACATTTCCTGTACACCTTATCCACATAACGATCGTAAAGCTCTTCAAAATAGAGATTCCTTTGGGTCTCCAGATACAGTCGAACCAATTCCTCGTCGCTAGTATTTTTAAATGTTTTATTTTTCAATTTAACTAATTGGGATAGATTAATGATTCAAAATATTTTTTTAAAAATAATAATATTATAAATTTCACTTAACCGAACGCATACCAATTCGTTGAATTGAAGAGGATTTTATTTTGTATCAATTGTTGTTTCGTATTTGATTTAAAACAGCAATTTATTGCGAAAATACATGGCTAAGTTCTTCAAATATGAATATTTTTATATTATTTCCCAAATTTTCAATAAAAATTAATAGTATGCTTGCATAATATTATCTAAATTTACTATCTTTCGAAATCAATTAAATGAAAGCTTTTCATCATTTTATGTAGGGCTTTTTTGTTGATTAAACTTAAATTTTTATACAAATGACAGCTAAAGAATATTTACAAAATACGATTTCAAAGCTTACCGCAGAAGAAATCGCAGACACAAACACTACTTTGCATTTTGATTTTGGAGAAAATGAAAATTATTCGATAAGCGTTGCCGATGGAAAGGCAACACTTGAAAACAGCTTTGTAGGAAACCCCGAGTGTGTCATTAAAGCATCAGAGGAAGATTTTGTGAAAATTGCAACTGGAGATATGAATCCCATGATGGCAATGATGATGGGAAAACTAAAAATATCAAATCCGGGTGCTATGATGAAATATGCTAAGATGCTTGGCATTATGTGATAAGAAAAGACAATTACTCTTCAACACAAACAATCCAACTAAAAAATGATGGCTACTCAATATTATAATAAACGAAATCTTGATTTTTTGCTTTACGAAGTACATGAAGCAGAAAAACTAACTCAATTTGCCCGTTTTTCTGATCATAATAAAGAAATTTTTGATATGACCATTGAGTCGGCAGCCCAAATTGCAGACAATCTAATGTTTCCGTTTTTGAAGGCTGTTGATAAAAATCAACCAGACTTAAAAGACGGAAAAGTGACAGTACACCCATCCATAAAAAATTATTTGAAAGCCATTGGTGAAAGTGGTCTGATTGGGGCTGATTTTGATTATGAAGATGGTGGGGCTCAAATTCCAGTCACGATTACGAGTGCTTTGGGATATATTCTCATGGCTGCCAATAATGGAATGATGTACACTGGTCTTACTTCTGGGGCAGCAAGGCTCATTGCAAATTTCGGGTCTCAGGAACTAAAGGATGCTTATATTCCAAAAATGTTGGAAGGAAAATGGCAAGGGACGATGTGCCTCACAGAGCCTCAGGCGGGTAGCTCTCTTTCGGATATTGTCGCTACTGCGGAGCCAATGTCCGATGGTACTTATAAAATTAGGGGTCAGAAAATATTTATTTCAGCAGGAGACCACGATGCTTGCGAGAATGTGATTCATCTATTGATTGGAAGAATCAAAGGGGCTCCTTTGGGTACGAAAGGGATATCTTTGTTTGTTGTTCCGAAGATACGTCTTGACGGTACCGATAATGATGTGACCTCCATGGGAATTTATCATAAATTGGGGCAAAAGGGAGTTCCTGCCATGCACTTAGGGTTTGGAGACAAACAAGATGATTGTATCGGCTATTTGGTTGGGGAGGCGAATAAGGGTTTGAACTATATGTTTCAGATGATGAATGAAGCCCGAATAGGCGTTGGGCTGACGGGAGCATCGATTGCCTCTGCGGCGTATTATGCCGCTTTGGAATATGCCAAAGAAAGGCCTCAAAGCAGAAGATTGAATCAAAAACATGCCTTGGATGCCCCTCAAATCGCTATTATTCAGCACCCTGATGTGAGGAGAATGTTGCTGTTTCAAAAGTCGGTTGTAGAAGGGTCCTTGTCTTTGTTGATAGAAACATCCAAACAATTTGATATTGCCGAGGCAAGCACAAACGAAGAGGAGAAAAAACGAGCTCATTTGTTAGTAGAATTATTAACTCCAATAGCAAAGACGTTTCCATGTGAATATGGCATGTTGGCCATTAGTGATGCTGTACAATGTTTTGGTGGATATGGGTTTACCGAAGATTTTCCGGTAGAACAATATTATAGAGATATTCGAATCACGCCAATTTATGAAGGGACAACCGGCATACAATCGCAGGATTTATTAGGAAGAAAAGTACCAATGGAAAATGGAAAAGCGATGCAGTTTTTGGCAGAGGAGGCGGCTAATACCATAAAACAAGCTTTTGCAGATGAAGTGTTGAACAAATATGCTATTTTATTGAAAGCCTCTTTGGAAAAGCTCCAAAATGTAAGCATACATTTGATGGGTATTGCTGGCTCGGGAGATATTGAACGATATTTGTCGGATGCAACTTTGTATATGGAGTTGTTTAGTTTGAATGTGGTTGCTTGGCAATGGCTGAAACAAGCAGTAATTGCTCGTCAAAAACTATCTCAAGCCGTTTCTGATAAAGAATTTTATGAGAGTAAAATTCATACAATGAAATATTTCTTTCACTATCAACTGCCTAAAACCGAAGGCTTAGCAACGAGGCTGACTGATACCGAGGTATTGACAATTGTATCGGAAAAAGAATATTTAATGTAAAAAAATAAAGACCAATCCTGTTAAGTATTCAGGATTGGTCAATTTTTTAGTTCGACATCAAATATGCTTTGATAAAATCATCGATTTCGCCGTTTAATACAGCTTCGGTATTAGACGTTTGTACATTAGTACGGTGGTCTTTTACCCTTCTGTCGTCCATGACGTAACTCCGAATTTGAGACCCCCACTCATTTTTTAGCTTTGTTCCTTCTACCTCTGCTTTAGCAGCATTCCGTTTTTCAACTTCTAATTGATAGAGTTTTGAGCGTAGCATCTGCATGGCACGTTCTCGATTGGCTAGCTGACTTCTCTCCACTTGACAAACGATAACAATTCCAGTTGGTTTGTGAGTAAGCTGAACTTTTGTTTCAACTTTATTAACATTTTGTCCACCTGCTCCACCAGAGCGTGAAGTTTGTAACTCAACATCTGCTGGATTGATTTCAATGACGATGTTGTCATCAACAGAAGGTGTGACAAACACCGATGCAAAAGAAGTATGTCTTCGGGCATTAGAGTCAAAAGGAGAGACCCTCACAAGTCTATGAACACCGTTTTCAGATTTTAAAAATCCATAAGCCATTGGTCCATCCACTTGTAAAGACACAGATTTGATTCCGGCAGTATCTCCGTCTTGTAAATCTAGTTCTGTTACTTTATATCCTTTTTTATTTGCCCACATCAGGTACATTCTCATAAGAATACTTGCCCAATCTTGGCTTTCTGTTCCTCCAGCCCCAGCATTGATTTCTAAGATGGCACTCATTTGGTCTTCCTCATTAGAAAGCATTTTTTTGAGTTCCAATTCTTCCAATACTTCAATTACTTTTTTCCCTTCCTCATCTACTTCCTCTTCCGAAACCTCGCCCGCTTCATAAAACTCAAACAACGTATCGAGGTCATCGATGGCTGTTTTGGCATTTTCAAAACCAATAGTCCAGCCTTTTAAGCCCCGGACTTGTTTCATGACGTTTTCGGCTTTTGCAGCATCGCTCCAAAATTCGGGTTGGGCTGTTTGTTGTTCTAAATCTTCGAGTTGTTCTTTTTTACTGTCGTAGTCAAAGATACCCCCTCAAAGCCGCTAATCTGGCTTTTAACTCCTTCAATTGTTCGGTAGTCATATAAATATTGTGAAAAATGAATAAAAAAAATATGATAGTTAAATTAAAATCCAATTTGTGCAGAAAGAGATGCTCCATAAGGAACTTCTTCCGCTGCAATTCCCATCGCCCGACACGCTTCTGCTGCCACCCGAATGGAATTATTGGTGCTTCTTTCATCTGGATAAATATGCACCATATTTGCCAAAAACAAATGATTGGTTGGTGTTTTGCAAGCTTGAACTTTCTGAGAAAAATTCAAATCGCAAACAGTTGCCGCTGTATTTGTTTTAAAGACGAAAACATTCTTAATCCAATCCTCTGAGAAATGCGGATTGATTCTTTTTAAAGGAGGAATCATTAAGTTTTTAATCTCAGTCTCACTCATGTTTGCCAAATCTTCAGTCATTGCAAAGTATCTTGACAAATACACAATGTGCGAATCGTTGTATTGCTCCTTTGGAATAAAGTTTGTATGCTCAATGACTCCTCCAAAAGGAAATCCCTCATCGGCTACATTCATCCAATAAATATTACTCAAAGACTCTTTTAACTCCAAAATTGTACAAACGGCTCCAAAATATTCAACACCATTGGTATTGAGTGGGCAATTTTTGATATTTTGAAAATAAATAGATGGGATGGTGACTAAAAAATTACCTCCCAGAATGGTTCTATTTTTGGTTTTAATACCCTCAAGTTGTTGAGAATTGCCTATAAACTCCGTAACGGGCTCGTTTTTTATCAGTTCTACGCCCAATTCTTCCAAACGTGACAGAAGGGTGTCGATTAATATTTTCCAGCTACCGCTGATATATCCCAGACGTTCGTCTCCTCCTTTTCTTGAATTGAGGCGTTGAGCAAGCCTTCCAATCATCCAAGCTAGGGGAACTTGGTTGGCATAAGGACCAAATTTGATGGTAAGCATGGGTTTCCAAAGAGCATCAGTAATTCCTTTTCCTGCCCATTTATAGAACCAATCCAAGGTTGGGATATTTTCATTTTGCCTCCATTTGGCAAATTTTCCTAAAAATAAACTAGTTAATCCGAAGCGTATTTTTCCTACGAACCCGACTGGTTTGAATTTCAATAAATCTAAAGGGGAATTAAAATCATAAAGTTGTCCATTTCTGAAAACGCCCATGGTAGTTTTTTTGTAAAATGCCTTGTCTGCGATATTCAAATCGTTCAAAAGCCATCTTAATTCGGCATCTTGTGTAAAAAAATGATGGTAATAATGTTCTAGTTGATTGCCTCCAATTTCAAAGGTATTCAATAGTCCTCCAAATTTATCACTTCCTTCAATAAGAGTTACTTTGGTGCCGTTTTTTGCTGCTATATAGGCTGTCGCAAGCCCCGTCATTCCTCCTCCGATAATTGTTAATTGCTCCATAAATAATGCAGATTTTTCAAGAGAAATCTAAAATGAATGCAAATTTAGGTTAAATTATCCGCTTAAACTCGTGATTGATTTGATAAATAGTGAAAATAGATTTTTTTCTCATTAATTTTTGAATAAAATAAAGAAATCGTCTTATTTTTACATAAAAAAATACAAACAAACTAATAACCAATATGCCCGTAACTATTCAAACACATCCCTGGCTAAAATTTTATCCGGAGGGAATCCCCTATGAAATAAATCCGGACGCTTATCCTTCTTTATTAGAGTTGATGGAAGAGGGTTTTGAAAAATTTTCCCACAAGGTTGCTTATGCTTGTATGGGGAAAGAAATGACTTATGGCGAACTCGACAAACTTTCTCAAAATTTTGCGGCGTATCTCCAAAAAATAGGCTTAGTGAAAGGAGATAGAATTGCTATTCAAATGCCTAATGTTTTGCAATATCCAGTGGTAATGTTTGGGGCGATTCGAGCTGGATTGACGATTGTCAATACGAATCCTCTTTACACACCAAGAGAAATGGAACACCAATTCAAAGATTCCGGTGCGAAAGTGATAGTAATTGTGGCTAATTTTGCTTCTAATTTGGAGAAAATCGTCGATAAAACACAAATCAAACATATAATTTTGACAGACTTAGGAGATATGTTGGGTTTCCCGAAGAAGCAAATTGTCAACTTTGTTGTGAAAAAAGTAAAGAAAATGGTACCTGCTTTTAATCTTCCAAACGCCAATTCGCTGATGGATTGTTTGAAAGAAGGAGCTAAAAGTATTTGGAAAAAACCTTCTGTCAGTAGTCAGGATTTAGCATTTATTCAATATACAGGAGGAACAACAGGGGTGTCGAAAGGGGCAATGTTGAGCCATCGTAATATTGTTGCGAATTTGGAGGCAAATAACGAATGGCAGGGAGTTTTGACAAATAAAATATCGGATGAGAAAATAGTTGTTGTGGCGGCATTGCCTTTGTATCATATTTATGCCCTGACTGTCAATGCCTTAACAGCCCTAAAAACTGGAACAATGAATCTTTTGATTACCAATCCAAGAGACTTGGAGGCGTTTATCAAGGATTTGAAAAAATACCCGCCTCATGTGTTTACGGGGGTTAATACTCTTTACAATGGATTGCTCAATCATCCCAAAATTAAAGAGGTTGATTTTAGTAAATTGGTTATCACTTCTGCTGGAGGTATGGCTTTGCAGGGTGTGGTGGCAAATCGCTGGAAAGAGCTGACTGGATGTTTGCCCGCAGAAGGTTATGGCTTGTCGGAAACGTCGCCTGTTTTGAGTTCTAATTGTTTGGTTGGAGAAAATAGAGTCGGAACAATCGGAATTCCTTGGCCAAGTACAGAACTTCGTATTTTAAGAGAAGATGGGTCTTGGGCAGCGATAGGTGAAGCTGGAGAGATTTGTGCTGCTGGCCCTCAAGTGATGGCGGGCTATTATCAAAGACCAGATGAAACAGCCAAAGTATTATTTACGGATGCAGAACAAAAAACTTGGTTTAAAACTGGGGATATTGGCGTAATGGATAATGATGGCTTCTTTAAGATTGTTGATAGGAAAAAAGATATGATTTTGGTTTCTGGATTTAATGTTTATCCGAACGAAATAGAAGAGGTGGTTGCCAATTGTCCTGGCGTATTGGAGGTTGCGTGTATAGGGGTGGCAGATGAGAAATCGACAGAAGCGGTAAAGGTATTTGTGGTAAAGAAAGATGAAAATCTCACGAAAGAGCAAATTGCTACTTATTGTAAGGAAAATCTGACTGCCTACAAATGTCCTAAGCACATCGAATTCCGAACAGAGTTACCAAAAACGAATGTTGGAAAAATCTTACGAAGAAGTCTCAAAGAAGAAGAAGTCAGCAAATAAATAATAAGGGGCTGTCTCGATTTTGAGAAAGCCCCTTATTATAGATTAAAATTTTTCTAAATCAGAAAAGAAAAAAGAGCCTTCAATTTGTGCATTTTCATCCGAATCTGAACCATGAATGGCATTTTCAGTCATTGAATTTGCGAATTTTTTTCTAATCGTACCCTCTGCTGCATTTTCAGGATTTGTAGCTCCGATTAATGTTCTGAAATCTTGTATGGCGTTGTCTTTTTCTAAAATCATGGCAATAATTGGTCCGGATGACATCATCTGACAGAGGTCTTCATAAAAGGGTTTGCCCTGATGTACCGCATAAAATTTTCCTGCCTGTGCAGTAGATAGTTGCGTTTTTTTCATTGCAATAATCTTAAAGTTGGCGGCTTCAATCAAAGCCGTTATTTCTCCGATATGATTGTCAGCAACTGCGTGTGGCTTAATCATTGTAAATGTTCTGTTTGATGCCATGTTATTGTTTGATTGTTTAATTGTGTAAATTTAATCTTTTTTTGAGAAAAGCAAACAATCAAACAAAAAATTAGCCAATGTTTGGGATTTTACGATTTACCTTGATGATGGTTTTTGAGAATACTTTCCACAGTTTGAAAACAAAAAAGCCTCATGCAGTTGATACATGAGGCTTTTTGTTTCAGGTGTCATCGTTTAAGCACTAGCAAAAGCATTTTTGCTTTCAGCACGTTTACGATCATTTTCATCCAAATATATTTTACGCATACGAATTGATTTTGGCGTAATCTCCAAATATTCATCTTTTTGGATGTATTCCATTGCGTCTTCTAATGAGAAGTTTAATTTTGGTGCAATTTTTACGTTTGCATCCGAACCAGACGCTCTCATGTTTGTTAATTGCTTAGCTGTCTGAACATTAACCACAATGTCATTTTGTCTGTTATGCTCACCAATAACCATTCCCATATAAACATCTTCACCTGGATCGATGAAAAATACACCTCTATCTTGCAATTTATCAATCGAGTAAGGTGTTGCTAGACCATTCCCACTTGCGATGATAGAGCCATTGATTCTTCCAGGAATTGCCCCTTTGAATGGCTCGTAAGATTTAAAACGGTGATTCATGATGGCTTCTCCAAAAGTAGCCGTTAAAACGCTTGAACGCAAGCCAATCAATCCACGAGAAGGGATATTAAACTCTAAGTGTTGTAAATCTCCTTTAGGCTCCATGATTAATAGCTCCCCTTTTCTTTGGGTTGCTAATTCGATTACTTTTCCGGCAGTTTCTTCAGGTACATCTACTACCAAGGTTTCGATAGGCTCTAATCTTTCTCCATTTTCACCTTCTTTGTATAATACTTGTGGCTGACCAACTTGTAATTCGTAGCCTTCACGACGCATTGTTTCAATTAATACAGATAAGTGAAGAATCCCTCTTCCAAAAACCACAAATTTATCTTCAGTATCGCCTGATTGTACTCTCAATGCTAAGTTTTTCTCTGTTTCTTTGATTAATCTATCTCTCAAATGGCGAGAAGTAACAAATTTACCCTCTTTCCCGAAAAATGGAGAGTTATTAATCGTAAACAACATATTCATTGTTGGCTCATCAATCGAAATACGTGGAAGAGGCTCAGGGTTTTCCATATCGGCAAGTGTATCACCGATTTCAAAATCTTCAATTCCTGTAATAGCACAAATTTCACCCGAGCTAACTTCGGTCACTTTTATTTTTCCTAGACCCTCAAAAACCTGTAATTCTTTGATTTTATTACGTTTGATGCTTCCGTCTGCTTTGCAAAGAGCTACTTGCATTCCTTCTTTTAAGACTCCTCTGGCTACACGGCCAATGGCAATTCTACCTACAAATGAAGAATAATCCAAAGAAGTGATTTGCAATTGAGGCGTTCCGTCCACCACTTTAGAGGCAGGAATATGCTCGATAATTGCGTCTAATAAAGGAGTGATGTCTGTCGTTGGTGTTTTCCAATCCGTACTCATCCAGCCTTGTTTCGATGAACCATAAAGGCAAGGGAAGTCCAATTGGTCTTCGGTTGCTTCCAAGTTGAACATCAAATCAAATACTTGTTCGTGTACTTCTTCTGGTCGGCAATTTTCTTTGTCCACCTTATTAACAACTACAATCGGCTTTAAGCCTAATTGTAATGCTTTACCCAACACGAAACGTGTCTGAGGCATCGGTCCTTCAAAAGCATCAACCAATAAGATAACCCCATCGGCGAGTTTTAATACACGTTCTACTTCTCCACCAAAATCCGAGTGACCAGGCGTGTCGATGATGTTGATTTTAGTACCATTGTATCTTACAGATACGTTTTTAGAAACAATCGTAATACCACGCTCACGCTCCAAGTCATTGTTGTCCAAGATTAATTCTCCAAATTCTTGATTATCTCTGAAAATTTTAGAAGCATGAATGATTTTATCTACTAAGGTTGTTTTGCCGTGGTCAACGTGAGCAATAATGGCAATGTTTCTGATATTATTTTGCATGAAATGAAAACTGTTAATTTCGTTTTGTACAGTCAGCTATAAGGTTTTGACTGAATAAATGTTGATTTTTTTAAAATATATTCTTGAAATGAACCGCAAAAGTACAAAAAATAAATCTAATATCCTTTTATTTATTCGATAATACATTGATTATCAAATTGTTAATAAGAATAATGCAATTTATTGAAGAAATAAGACAATATTTTTATCTTGATTTTCTTTTGGACTTTTTGTCTCCTTTTGTTTTTGTTTTTCGTCTGGTGTATTTGTTACTAGTGATGGGCATTGATTTTTGTGCCAACGCTATGAGTTCAAAATCCATGCTTCTTCTTTCTAAATCTGTTGCCAAAACCCTTACTTTGACAATATCACCAAAATTGATTACCCTGCCACTTCTTCTTCCTACCACTCGATAATTAGCTTTGTCGAGTTCGTAATAATCATCTTTGAGTTCTGCCAATCGAATCATTCCTTCACAAGCGGTTTCGGTTACTTCTACAAAAACACCGAAATCTGTTACACCCGTCACAACCCCTTCAAATACCTTTGATTGCTCTTGGAAGCCCATAAACTCGACTTGTTTGTATTTAATTGAGGCTCTTTCTGCTTCTGCTGCCAGCTTCTCTCTTTCCGAAGAATGTTTGCATTTGTTTTCAAAATCTTCTTTTGAAATGCTTTGTCGATTGCTACTGATATAATGTGCAAGTAATCGATGAGCCATGATATCGGGATACCTGCGTATTGGAGAGGTGAAGTGGCTGTAATGAGCGAATGCTAAACCAAAATGCCCCAATGGCTCAGTGCTATATTTTGCTTTGGACATGGTTCGAACAGCCAATTGCTCCAATACATTTTGCAAGGGTTTCCCCTCGACATCTTCCATCATGCTATTCATCGAATCTGATAAACCTTTTTCCGAGTCTAAGTCCAATTTATAGCCAAATCGAGCAATAAATGTTGCAAAATTTTGTACTTTTTCAGGGTTCGGGGGTTCGTGTACCCGGTACACCATCGTATTTTCTTTATGCTTTTTAAATACAAATTCAGCTACTTTTTTATTGGCTAAAAGCATGAATTCTTCTATCAATTTGTGGGCATCTTTCCTGATTTTCAAAACAACGCCTAATGGCTTACCATTTTCATCAAGTTTAAATTTTACTTCTGAAGTTTCAAAATTGATTGCTCCGTTTCGAAAACGCTCATTTTTTAAGATTTTAGCAAGATGATTCAGCGTATGTAAAGGAAGCTGGTATTTTTCTAAAATTTCGTTCTGTTTTTCATCCAAAACATCGCCTTCGTTACTTTCTAGAATTTCTTGGGCTTCTTCGTAGGTAAACCTTTTATCAGAATGAATAATTGTACGACCGAACCATTCATGGATAATTCTCCCTTCGTGGTTCATTTCAAATACTGCTGAAAAAGTTAGTTTATCTTCATTTGGGCGAAGAGAGCATAAATTATTCGATAATTTTTCGGGCAACATCGGAATCGTTCTATCAACTAGATAAACAGACGTTGCTCGTTTGTATGCTTCCTCTTCTAATTTTGTTCCAGGTGTTACGTAATGGCTGACATCGGCTATATGTACGCCGATTTCATAATTGCCATTGGATAAAATTTTAAAACTGATGGCATCGTCAAAATCTTTTGCGTCGTGAGGGTCAATGGTAAAGGTAAGGGTTTGGCGAAAATCACGTCTTTTGGCTATCTCTTCCTCTAAAATCTGATCCGATATCTTGGCTGCTTCTTCCTCTATGATGCTTTCAAATTTGTTCGGCAATCCGAATTCTGCCAAAATAGCGTGCATTTGTGCATTGTTTTCTCCAGATTTCCCCAATACTTCAACCACTTCTGCAATACCTTGTTTGTTTTTTTGAGGATATTCTAAAATTCGAATAATAACCAAGTCGTTTTTGGTAGCATGATTGATTTTATCTTTGGGGATAAAGAAATCTTCGTGTAAGTTCTTATGTTCTGGTCGAACGAGGGCATAATTTTGTAAGACATTAATTTTTCCGACAATTTCTTTTTTACCTCTTTCTATGATTTCAATAATACAGCCCTCTGGATTATTACCTTTTCTGTAACTATTTCCGAAAACAGCAGCTTTAACCAAATCGCCATCAATTGCCCCCATCATGTCATCAGCATTGACCCAAATATCGGGTTTGTTATCGTCATATCTAATAAATCCAAACCTGGGATTTACAAAATCAAGCTTTCCCGTGACAGATTGTTTTTCGGCATCTAAAGTAAATTTTCCTTTTTCTGTTTCAAAAATTTTGCCTACTGCTAATAATTGATAAACCAACTCTGCATACATCTTTTTTTCAGCTTTGTTTCTAACGCCATAGTGAGCCAACAAATCTTGAATAGAATAAGATTTGTGAAGATTAATCGAAAAAAAAGCTAAAATTTCATTTTGTAATTCATCATAAAATGAAAAATGATGGTGTTTGTTTTTTGCCATTGGTTTTAGTTAAAATCTTCTTGTACGCCTTGCCAATCATATAAAGGATTCTGCGTAGGGTCCCAATTGGGATAAATTAAGAAGTGTTTTTCTTGAATTTTATTGATGAGAATATTTCTAAGTTCGGCAAGGTTTTCCTTTTTTTCAGCCGAAATAAAAACAACATTTTCGGTATTTTTCTTCAAATAACTGGCTTTTAGCTGTTGAAGATTTCTCTGTAAAACTTCTTCGGTGATTTTTTCCAAATGTTCATCGAGATTTTCTTCTCCTTCTGGTTGAAATAAGTCTAATTTATTGAAAACCAATACAATAGACTTGTCGGAAGCTCCAATGTCTGCTAAAGTAGTATTGACTACTTCCACTTGCTCTTCAAAGGAAGGATGAGAAATGTCCACCACATGAACCAAAATGTCTGCCTCTCGAATTTCATCCAATGTTGATTTGAAAGATTCGATTAGCTGTGTAGGTAGCTTTCGGATAAATCCTACGGTATCGGTTAATAAAAAAGGAATATTTCCCAAAACTACTTTGCGGACAGTCGAGTCGATAGTCGCAAATAATTTATTTTCGGCGAATACCTCGGTTTTTGCCAGACGACGCATCAAAGTAGATTTTCCAACATTCGTATAGCCCACAAGAGCAACACGAACCAGCCTATTTCTTTCTTTTCTCCTTGTAAAGCTTTGTTTATCAATCTTTTCCAGTTTTTCTTTGAGCAGGGCAATTCTATCTTTTACGATACGCTTGTCGGTTTCGAGTTCTTTTTCTCCTGGCCCACGCATTCCAATTCCACCCTTTTGTCTGCTCAAGTGAGACCACATACGGGTAAGACGTGGCAACAAGTATTGATATTGTGCCAATTCTACTTGTTTTTTGGATTGGTCTGTTCTGGCTCTTTGAGAAAAAATATTCAAAATGAGCAAACTTCTATCTAAGATTTTGATGTCTTGAAAAATAGACTCCAAGTTTCTAACTTGCGAAGCGGTCAAGTCATCGTCAAAAATAATGCTATCAACAGGATTTTCAATAATCCATAGCTTGATTTCTTCTAATTTACCTTTTCCAACGAATGTTTTTACATCGGCTCGTTCTAAGCGTTGTGTAAATACCTTTTTTGTCAATACTCCAGCGGTGGTTGCTAAAAACTCCAGCTCGTCGAGATATTCTTTTGTTTTCTCAGCATCTTGTTTTTGAGTAATTAGACCGACCAAAACAGCAGATTCTTGTTGCTGTGTTGTAGAAAATGATTTTGAATTAAGCAATTTTGTGTTTTTCTTTTAAAAATTATACTTTGAACTTATTAAGGAAGAGCGAAAATAACGACAATACTTAAGATTTCTTATTAAAACAAGTAAAAAATTAAATAGATTCACCAAAAAGCCTAAGAATTTTAATACTTGTATGTGGGCGAAAATAAGTTTTTTTTTAAAAAATACATATATTTGTGAATAATTTAGAAATAAAAATACCATTCATCGAAAAAAAGTGCATTTCATAGAAAAAATTTGGTGATTCCCTCTTTAAGTATTTATTTTGTGTCAAATGAGATCTTTTTTAGCGTTAGCACAATTAGTAAATCATTTATTTTTGGGAACACGGAATAGGGTGGAATGCTTTTTCCTCCCTATTTTTTTTCGATATATTATAAAGAAAAAAAATCCCTCGACCAATAGTTATTGGTAAAGAATTTACCTTCCAAATTTTGATAATTGATAAGATAATTTTGGCACGTTTTTGGCTTATAAATTTAAAACAGTTATGTGATGAATTTTTTGAAAAAAATGAAATTGGCAATTTTAAAAGATATATTAACCTTATTTTTTGTACAATATCAAGATAAATTTTCCATTTTACATTGTCTGAATTCATTCAAATAAATATTGATATATTATTTTTTTTATTCAAAATTTATTTAACTTTGTCAGTTCATAAGGGACTCACGATGTCCGATTTTAACTGAATAAATAAATTTTCAGTCTGGTTTGAATCCAATTTATAGAGTTTATATATGGATTATTAGGAAAGCACGTAAGTCGGAATCCCTGCTACAAATTGAGGCAGGGATTTTTTTTATGAGTTTGATAGAGATGGAAAGTGAAAAATAAAATCGAAAAACATTGAATCATGGTAGGAAAAGTATTAAAAAATATCAGTGTCGTTAATAAAAAAGCAAGTTTTGAATATTTCTTTTTGGAAAAATATTCGGCGGGAATGGTACTGACCGGAACAGAAATCAAATCTATTAGGCAAAACAAATTTAATCTGGTAGATGCCTATTGTTTGTTTGTGGGAAAAGAGCTTTTTGTGAAAAATTTGAATATTTCAAAGTATGAACAAGGAACACACTATAATCACGAGCCACTGAGAGACAGAAAGCTTTTGTTACAGAAAAAAGAACTCAAAAAATTAGCAAATAAACTAACCGATAAGGGACTCACAATTATACCGACGAGATTGTTTATTAATGAG
>CAYUFZ010000029.1:17974-19560 GCA_964444025.1 uncultured Emticicia sp. | reverse complement strand
TGACATGATTATAGATACAATAATCAAAAACAAATAGCAAACCCCGAAGGGGTGATACGGTTATAGATACAAAAATTCGTATAAAATTTACCGTTTAATAAAAAATAATAATTATCCTTGACTAAACCAAAAAACATACATAGCTTTGTTACACCCAAAAATAAAATGAAATAGCTAAAAAAGACGAATTAAACTTTAAATTTGTTCCGAACAAATTTTATAAAGTTCTCAAGGTAAATGTTTCTTCAATAGCGATTTTATTATGTTTTAGGGTGTTTTATTTTTTTATCTTAAAATCATATTTTAAATGAGTTTCAAAAAACGCACCAGCTCCGCCTATGGAGCAGCCATCAAACGAATGGCAAGTTTAGTGTCGATTGAGCCAACTTTGGATCTCGGCAATGGTCTAACTGTCCAAAATTACCAATCAATGATTGATGAGGTAAAAGCATTTACAGACAGTTATAATACTAAATTATCTGAAGTGGACTCCAAATTGGCTTCTCTAAAAGACAAAGAAAAGGCACTTAAGAACTTGAGCGAACGCATGCTGCTTGCTGTGGCTGTAAAATTTGGAAAGGACTCCTACGAATATCAAATGGCAGGAGGCACTCGAAAATCGACCTACAGAAAAAGAGGTAGTACTGATAAAGGTACAAAAGCTTCTTAATTCGCTTGGAATCATCGTACCATAGAGGCGAATGTCGCCTCTATGTATCTGAATCCACACAATTAAAATCTCTAACATATAGAGAATAGGGGTAGTTATATCCACAAAAAATAAAGAGGCTAGATAGCCTCTTTATTTTTTGTACAATTCTCAGGATGCGAGTACTTTTTTATAATTTTGTTTTCGTATCAAGGCTATCATGACACCTAGTATTCCACCTAAAAACAAGAATGCCAGTAAAATCATCGCACGCTTGGGTTCAGATTTAAGCGTCGGAACGGTAGGCGGCTCCAATACTTTGAAAACAGGTGTTTCTTGCTGCACTTTAATTTTGGCTTCTTCGTACTTTTTCAACAACTCATTGTAAAAGTTAGAAGACAAGCGATATTCCGACTCTATTCGTTCCCGTTGAATGTCCGCCGCTTGCAAACGAATGGTAGGCAATTGGAATTGGTCGTTGTACTGAGCTTTTTGAATTTGGTCGTTGTAGTATTTCCCCTTGGCAGCATCGACTCTTTTTGCCAAAAACTCCAAATCCTTTTTGGCTTTGTCCGTGCGATAATTCGTCACGTACTCCGTCAAATAAATCATCGAAAAACGAGCCAAACCCGCCGACACTACAGGGTCTGGCATTTTGACCGAAATACTAATCACCCCACTTTTTTTATCAATATTGGCACTGATTCTTTGCTTTAAATCTTTTATTCTCAACTCCGTCAAGTGATTGACCACAAAAAAACCATTTTCTTTGACTGGGAACAATTTAAGATTCTTTTCTTCGGTCTTTTTGCCTTCCTCAATCATTCGGTGATAGAAAGCTTCGAAGCTCATCTGTTTGTTCTCTCGGGTAGTAACCATCTGCTTGAATAAATCCATAAAAAATCCCCCTTTTTTGACTTTATAGCATGAGTTTAAT
>CAYUFZ010000029.1:6925-17964 GCA_964444025.1 uncultured Emticicia sp. | reverse complement strand
TCGCTGCACCGCTTTTTTGCGCAACACGGCTGGCAAGTCAAAACCAGCCAAACCTGCCAAACCTGCCAGCCCGCCCAATTTTCCTGTTTGAGATTGCACTTCAGGTAAAATTTTTCCTTCCGACACAAATTCTTCTGGTTTGGAAAAAGCGTACCAAAGCCCTATCCCACCCATGAGAGCAAAACAGAGCAACAATAAGAATTTTTCTTGCCAAAGAATCTTAAAAAATGCCTTGAAATTTATGCTGATAATATCTTCGTTTGTTTCTTGTATGTTCATAGCTTTTTTGTGTATTAAATCAAACGTATCAAAGTCAATAAGACTGCCGAAAGCGAAATCAAGCCGGAGCTAATCGATATTTTCTCGGCAGGCGACATGCGTTGGCGGTGACGGGTGGGTACATAGACCGTCATGCCGGGCTGTACTTTTGGATATGCCCGAATGCCCAAGAAACTGGCAGTACGATTGGTACTTCCGTTGGCATAGCGAACATAGGTTTGTTTCACAAAAGCACTGTCGGTGAATCCTCCCGCTTGGGAAATATAGTCTTTGAACTTAAAGCTAGGCTGATATGCCACTGACGTTGGGCTATGAACTTGTCCAGCAATGGCAATGGTCTGACGGACTTTCGGGATGTACAAACTATCTCCGTCTTCCAGCAATAGATTGGAAGCCGAGCTTGTTTCGGCGAGGGCTTTTTCAAAGTCCACCGATACCAATTTTTTCTTGCGGAAAAACTGAGCCCCCTTCATATACGCTTCTGGACGAGTCCCTCCAGAACGGTTCAAGATGCCGTCGATGTGTTCTATTTTACTCTCGATGGCATAAGTTCCAGGATAATTGACTTCTCCTTGTACTTTGACCAGTTGTTGCGGCTCATAATTGGGCAAATTTCGGATAAATACCTTGTCGAAAGGCAATAATTTGAATTTATCATTGCTAATCGCCAAACCATTTTCAAAGTTAAGGGTATATATTTCAACCGATTTGTCCACCGACTCATTGTTGTACAAACGGCGGGCCACCTCTACTCGTTGGCTGCTTGCCCCATCGGCAAATCCCCCTGCCATCAAGACCAAATCCCGTACTCCCATGTTGTCGGCATAAGGATAGACCCCTGGCAAATTGACCGCTCCCCCAATTTCGACATTCCGTTCGGTACGCATTTCCACCAAGGATTTAATTACCACTTGGTCTTGTCTTTTCAAGTCGATGTCTGGGGCTTCCCCTTTCATGATTTTACTCAAATCAATGGACAAATACACTGGGTCTAAATTTTCTTGTTCACGAATGATGACAATTCTTTGAGCAAAAGCATCTTCTCGCAAGCCCTCTGCCAATTGTATCAATTGTTTCAGGGTCTTTAGCTTCGTACCCAAGGCATATTCCCCTGGACGAAAGACAGCCCCACGAATTTCTACTTTGTTTTCATACCGGTCGAGAATGGTACCTACCACAAATTTATCCCCATTCTGCGTGCCAAAAGACATCTCCCCACTGGGGTCAAAGGTAAAAATTTTTCTTTCTTTGCTTGTATTTCTATTGACATTCACGGAGGCAGTATATGCCAATTCTCCAAATCCCCCTGCAAAACGCAATAAATCTTTGAATGTTTCATTCGACCTCAGCTCAAACACCGCTTTTCTCTTGATCTCTCCACTTATTTCCACTTTTTTGTCGAAAATCGGCACCATGATGACATCTTGGTCTTGCAAATTGACATTTTCGTCCAAGACCCCACGCAAAAGAAAATCATACAAATCTATTTTTTTGATGACCACATTGTTTCTCAATACTTGAATATTACGAAAAGAGCCATTTTCATTTGGTCCTCCTGCCAAATACAAAGCATTGAATGCCGTAGCCAAGGAAGAAAGCGAATAAGTCCCTGGTGTTTCGACTTCCCCTACCACCGTCACCTTGATGGTACGGACATTTCCGAGGGTTACGTCGGCAGACAAAGCACCCGTTTTCAGTCCAGCAAACAACATTTTCAGACGCTCCACAATTTTGGCTTTGGCTTGTTCCACGGTATTGCCATTGACATAAATGGGAGCAAGGTTCTCAATCTTGACCGTCCCTTCGGGCGAAATCTTGGCATCATAATGTTGATAAGCATAGCCAGTGATATCAATTTTCAATTCATCGTCTGGTCCCAACACATAATTTTTAGGCGTAGGCAAACGAAGGTTGGGCTCAAAAGTCAGGTTTTTATTGCTGAATAATTGTTTTCCAAAAACATTGCTTTTGGCTGCCACTGTTTGTGTTTCGGCAACCACAGTAGAAGTACGCTCTGCCAATTCACCAATTTGTTGGCGTTCGATGGCTTCGTTTTGTTTTTCTTGGGCTTTGTCCACTTTTCCAGTGGTGGTGGTAGCTGCCGCAGCCCCCGTGGCTCCAGTTTTGAGTCGATTGATTCTCTCTCGTAGAATGGCGATGTCGGTTGGACTATAGCCATTGGCAAGAGCAGCTGCCTCTACTTGAGCTTCCGACAAACCCCTTGCTTCCGCTTGTTTTAAATATTTACTCAGTTGTTCGTCGGTAATTTTATTGACATCTGCGGGTAATTGTGCCAAAGATAGCCTGATAATTCCGAGCATAAATACCAATAATAGAAAATAAAATTTCTTTGATAGTAGCATGATTTGAAAAAGAGTTTTTGAATATAAAGACAAAGATACAGAAAAGCATCGAAAGGCAAAACTCCCGATGCCCTTGGACTGAAGCTTACTTCAGCAAATTCAACAAATATTGTCCGTAGCCACTCTTGACCAAAGGTTGAGCAATATGTGCCAATGTCTCCGAATCAATGTATCCCATGCGGTATGCCACCTCTTCGATGCAACCTATTTTTAAGCCCTGACGCTCTTCTATCACTTGCACAAACTGACCCGCTTGCATCAATGACTGAAACGTCCCTGTATCCAACCACGCCGTCCCTCGGTTCATAATCCCAACTTTCAGCTTCCCTTCTTCCAAATATACCCGATTCACATCCGTAATTTCCAACTCCCCTCTCGGCGAAGGCTTTATGTTTTTGGCAATAGAAACCACTCGGTTGTCGTAAAAATACAAACCCGGTACAGCATAATTGGATTGAGGATTCGTTGGCTTCTCCTCTATCGAAATGGCTTTCTGGTCTTGGTCAAATGCCACCACCCCATAACGCTCAGGGTCGGTTACTTGATAAGCAAAAACAACCCCTCCCTCAGGATTGGTACTTGCTTGCAATAATTTGCTCAAGCCACTGCCATAAAAAATATTATCTCCCAAAATTAAGGCTACACTGTCTGTCCCGATAAACTCCTCTCCAATGATAAACGCTTGTGCCAAACCATCGGGGCTAGGCTGTACTGCATAAGAAAAACGACAACCCAATCGGCTTCCATCTCCCAACAGTTTCTCAAAATGTGGCAAATCGTGTGGGGTCGAAATGATTAAAATCTCACGTATGCCCGAAAGCATCAGTATCGACAAGGGATAGTAAATCATGGGCTTGTCATAGACGGGCATCAATTGCTTGCTCACTGCCAAGGTTAAGGGATGCAGGCGGGTCCCAGAACCTCCTGCCAATATGATTCCTTTCATAAAAATGAATTTTATTGATTTTTCTTCAAAGTAAAATCTATTTCGTTGATTTTACAACATATTTTTATCGACTGGACGAGTCCTTCATAAAAAAAGAGGCAGAGCCTCTTTCAAAAATACCATATTCATCGAAATTATTTTGAAAACAAACGAATGTCCGATGCCATCATGTCTTTTACCAAGGCAGGCAAATCGTACTTGGGTTCCCAACCTAAAATAGACTTCGCCTTGCTAGGGTCTCCAATCAATAAATCTACTTCCGTTGGGCGGAAATACTTCGGATCGACTTCTACCACCACTTGTCCAATCGGTAATTGATACGCTGCATTCGTACAAGCCTTTACTTTTCCAATTTCCTGAACTCCTTCCCCTTCAAAAGCAATATCGATGCCCAATTCGGCAAAAGCCATGCGAACAAATTCCCTTACACGTGTCGTTATGCCTGTGGCAATCACAAAATCTTCTGGTTTTTCTTGTTGTAAAATTAGCCACATTGCCTCTACATAATCTTTGGCATGTCCCCAATCCCTTTGAGCATCTAAATTACCTAGGTATAACTTTTCTTGTTGTTTCAAGGCGATTTGTGCCACCGCACGAGTGATTTTGCGGGTAACAAAGGTTTCGCCCCTCAAAGGAGATTCGTGGTTAAACAAAATTCCATTGACCGCAAACATGTTGTATGCTTCACGGTAATTGACCGTAATCCAATACCCATACAATTTTGCCACCGCATAGGGCGAACGGGGATAAAAAGGCGTGGTCTCCGATTGTGGAACGGCTTGTACCAAACCATATAATTCGGAGGTAGAAGCTTGGTAGATTTTGGTTTTTTGAGTCAAACCCAATAGCCTGACTGCTTCGAGGATTCGGAGCGTTCCGATACCATCTACTTGAGCGGTGTATTCAGGTTCGTCAAACGACACCTTCACATGCGACATTGCCCCTAAGTTATATATTTCATCAGGCTGCACCTCTTGTACGATGCGAATAATATTGGTAGAGTCCGATAAATCCCCATAGTGCATGATGAATTTAGCGTCTTTTTCATGTAAATCTTTATACAGATGATCGATACGTGCCGTATTGATGAGTGAGCTTCGACGTTTGATGCCATGTACCTCATATCCTTTGGCGAGCAAAAGCTCGGCAAGATAAGCACCGTCTTGACCAGTAACTCCCGTGATAAGGGCTTTTTTCATAAGTACTCTTCTTTATATAAATTGATTATTATAGTTCCTATCTTATTTGGCATACTTTGCCAAGAAATCTTGGTACGCCAAGGCTATCCCCTCAGGAAGAGAAGTTTGGTATTCCCAGCCCAATTGTTTCAGATGCGAGACATCCATTAGTTTTCGAGGAGTGCCATCTGGCTTGGAAGTATCCCATTCGATGTGTCCTTCAAACCCAACAATATCTTTGACCAAATTCGCCAATGCTTTGATGCTGACATCTGTCCCAGAGCCTATGTTTACAAATCCCTCCTCGCTATAATGATTCATCAAAAAAACACAAGCATCTGCCAAATCATCTGCGTACAAAAATTCACGCAAGGGGGCACCCGTTCCCCACAACACGACACTTGTATGGCGATTCATTTTTGCTTCATGAAACTTTCGAATCATGGCAGGCAAAACATGAGAATTTTGCAAATCGTAATTGTCGTTGGGGCCGTATAAATTGGTAGGCATAACCGAAATAAAATCACAGCCATATTGCTTGCGATAAGCCTCACACATCTTGATTCCTGCAATTTTGGCGATGGCATAAGGCTCATTGGTAGGCTCCAGCAAACCTGTCAATAAATAAGATTCTTGGAGCGGTTGAGGAGCTAATTTGGGATAAATACAAGAAGAACCCAAAAATTGCAATTTTTTGACTTTATTGAGATACGACGCATGAATGACATTATTTTGGATTGCCAAATTTTCGTAGATAAAATCGGCACGATAAGTATTGTTTGCCACAATTCCCCCTACTTTGGCAGCAGCGAGAAAGACATATTCTGGTTTTTCTTGCTCAAAAAAATCAAAAACAGCCACTTGGTTTCTCAAATCCAACTCCTTGGATGTTCTATAAATCAAGTGTTGATACCCTTCTTTTTCTAATTTTCTGACGATGGCAGAGCCCACCATTCCTCGGTGACCTGCTACATATATTCTGGCACTTTTGTCCATAAAACCAAATTTCCCTTGCCGTTAAAATAAAAAGCTTTGGCAAAAATTGTATAAATTTGCCCGATTCGCAAAATTACGCAAATAATGCCAAAAGCTTGATACATTCTTGATATATTTATATCGTATTACGATATACCTGTACCTATTTTAAAATTTCACGGGCAATGACCAATTTCTGAATTTCGGAAGTTCCTTCATAAATTTGAGTAATTTTGGCATCTCGCATCATTCGTTCCACATGAAATTCACGGACATAGCCATATCCTCCATGAATCTGTACCGCCTCCGTCGTGACATCCATCGCAACATCCGAAGCGTACAATTTAGCCATGGCAGCAGACAACGCATAATCCTTTCCCTCATCTTTTTGTCGGGCTGCCTCATACACCAATAATCTCGCTGCCTGAATTTTAGTAGCCATTTCTGCTAATTTGAACTGAATGGCTTGGTGTTCTGCGATGGCTTTGCCAAAGGTTTTTCTTTCTTTGGAGTACTTCAAAGCCAACTCGTATGCACCCGTTGCTATCCCCAATGCTTGAGCTGCAATTCCGATTCTACCACCGTTGAGGGTACTCATGGCAAATTTAAAACCAAAACCTTCCTCCCCAATACGGTTATCTTTGGGAACTTCTACTTCCGAAAACATCAAGGTATGTGTATCCGATGAACGAATTCCCATTTTGTCTTCTTTTTTTCCTACCACAAAACCCTCCATTCCTTTTTCTACAATCAAGCAATTGATTCCTTTGTGTTTGAGAACATGATTGGTTTGTGCCATGACCAAGCAGATATCCGAACTCCCACCATTGGTAATCCAATTCTTCGTTCCGTTCAATAGATAATACGCCCCCTTATCCAGAGCGGACGTTTGTTGCGAAGTCGCATCAGAACCCGCTTCAGGTTCCGACAAACAGAAAGCCCCCAAAGATTGACCCGAAGCCAAAGGGAGTAAATATTTTTGTTTTTGCTCGTGGGTGCCATACTTTTCCAATCCCCAACAAACGAGAGAATTATTTACCGACATAATCACGGCGGCAGAAGCGTCTATTTTTGCTATTTCTTCCAAAGCCAAAACATAGGAAAGGGTATCCATGCCACTGCCACCGTACTCAGGGCTGACCATCATACCCATGAAGCCCAACTCCCCCATTTTCTTAACCGCTTCTTTGGGGAAAATACTCTGTGCATCCCGTTCTATCACATCGGGCAAAAGATATGTTTTGGCAAAATCTCGGGCTACCTCCTTGACAGCCATCTGTTCTTCCGACAAGTTGAAATTCATTCCTGATTCGTGTGAGGTATTCATAATCATTTTTTGTTTATTGATGCGTGTTTATTATTTAATCAAAGCGTAATCAAATTTAATCATAAAACAACATAAATTTGAGGATTCTTCAATAATTAAAGCAGTTTTTTTTTAGAGCATGTTTACGCTGGGAATCCCGTGACCTTGAATCTTTTAGACACTCTTTGGTTATAGAGAAGTACCCCCTATCAATTCTACAAAATCTCCCAACCATGCCCCTTTCGGGCTAAAAAATAAATACAAAAAGAATTTTTTAAAAAAATAAAGCCAAATTCCAAACAAAAGATGCCACAACCTATTCGCCAACAACACAAAAAAAAGCTGCCCTTTCGGACAGCTTCCTTTCATTTCAGAAATCCTATTATCAAGCTTTTTTCGCTGGATTTTCGCTAACTTTTGAATCCTCGTTTTTCATTTCACGTTGAATAGAATCCACCACAATAGGAGTCGCTACAAACAAAGACGAATAAGTTCCGACAATGACACCGACAAACATCGCAAATACAAATCCACGGATGGTTTCCCCACCAAAGATAAGCAATACCAATAGAACCACCAATGTCGAGAATCCCGTGACGGCAGTACGGCTTAGTGTGCTATTCAAGGCATTGTTGATAACAGTCGGAATATCTTCTTTTACCCCTCTTTTTTCGGTCAAATATTCACGGACACGGTCAAATACAACCACCGTATCATTCATCGAATAACCCATGATAGTAAGAACCGCCCCAACAAATGCTTGGTCCACATCGAGAGAGAAAGGCAATATCCCTCTGAAAATAGAGAAGATACCTAAAATAATCGCCACATCATGGAACAATGCCACCAATGCCCCATATCCGAAAGCCAAACGACGGAAACGAACAAAAATATACACAAATACCAAAGCAATCGAAATCAAGATGGCTTTCAATGCCCCACCAATGGCATCATTGGCGATGGTTGGTCCAACTTTAGAAGAAGTAGTCACTTTTCCTTTGTTTCCATTTACATTTGCCAAAGCAGCATTCACACTATTTTCAAGTTGTTTTTCAACCTCTGGATTCGTATTTTCGATTTTATAAGGAGTCGTAATTTTCACTTGGTCAAAACCACCAAAAGTTTTCACCTCCACTGCTTGGTTTTCAAACGTAGGTTTCAATGCTTTGGTAATATCCTCTGTATTGACTGTTTGTTCAAATTTAGCAACATAGGTACGTCCACCCAAGAAATCAACCCCTAAACCAAAACCTTTGAAGAAAATCGACACGATTCCGGCAATGATGATGACACTTGAGATGGTATAGTATAATTTACGTTTTGATACGAAATCGAAATTAGAATCTTTGAATAATTTTTCTGTCCATTTCGTAAAGAAAGAAACGGTTTTATCTTTTTTGATAAAATACTCAAAATACAATCTCGATACGAAAATAGCAGAGAACAATGAGGTAAAAATACCAATCAATAGTGTCGTTGCGAAACCTAAGATTAAGCCTGAGCCAAAAATAAACAATACCGCTCCGGTAATTAATGTAGTGACGTTAGAGTCGATGATAGAAGACATGGCATTTTGGAAACCATCACGAACAGCCGTAGCGAATGATTTTCCTAACAATATCTCTTCTTTTATACGTTCGTAAATCAATACATTGGCATCAACAGACATACCAACCGATAATACCAAACCTGCAATACCAGGTAAAGTCAAGGTAGCCCCAAACGATGCCATCACCCCTAGTAATAAGAATAAGTTGACGATTAAGGCAACATTAGCGATTAATCCAGCCTTGTTGTAATAAATCATCACAAATGCCAACACAAACAACACTCCGATAATAGACGATAAAATACCCGCACGAGCAGCTTCCGAACCAACAGTAGCACCCACGATGTCTTCAGAAATAATATTGGTTGGAGCTGGCAATTTACCTGCTTTCAAGACATTTGCTAAATCAAGGGCTTCTTCAACAGTAAAGTTACCAGAAATACTTGAACGACCACCGCCGATTTCGCTATTTACATTCGGAGCAGAATACACAAAATTATCCAAAATAATTGCAATCGGACGACCTACGTTTGCACCCGTTAAGGCTTTCCATTTTCTAGCCCCTTCTGCATTCATTTGCATTTCGACCGCAGGTTTACCTCTCTCATCAAAATCTTGGGTTGCGTTTGTTACCACATCTCCTTCTAATGGAGCTTTGCCCAAATCCTTGATGAAATACATATCTACGATTTCTTCTTTTACATTGGTTCCGTTGGCACGAGGTTTTACATCATACAAGAAACTTGCATTTGCCGGAAACAAAGATTGTACATCCGGACGGTGCATGATTTGATTAACTCTTGAAGTATCTTTCACACGGACAGCAACGCCATACCCTGTACCGATAAACAAATTGCTGAATGCACTTGACAATGAAGCCGAATCTTTTTTAACACTATCTGCTTTGCTTGCCAAAGTAGCCGCCAAACTATTTTTTGTAGTATCGGCTTTTGCTGGAGCAGCTTTTTTCGAAGCTTTCGCTTCCGCATCCAATTGCATTAAAATAGCAGACAAGCCATCAAATGCTGGAGCGATTTCTTGCATGGTATAAACCTCACAGAACTCCAATTTAGCAGCACCCGACAATAATTTACGCACACGTTGAGGATTATCAACTCCTGGCAATTCCACTTGGATACGGTTCGTACCTGACAAACGTTGTAAGTTCGGGTTTGCCACACCAAATTTATCCACACGGGTTTGAATGATACGGAAAGCACGGTCAAATGCCCCATCCACTTCTTTTTTGATATAAGAGATTACTTGGCTATCCGATGATTCCAAGCTTAATATACCACGGTTTGAACTATTTGAGAAAATACTTGCCAATTTGGTGTCTGGAGCTATTTTTTTGAACTCATCAGCAAATAAATCTACAAAATTTGTACTACTTGTAGCTGCTCTTTGTTGTGCTTTTTCAAGAGCAACACTTACTTTGGTATCACGAGAATTTGCCAAAGCACGCACTATTTCTGTTGGAGATACTTCTAAGATAACACTCATCCCTCCTTGCAAATCCAAACCCAAACCCAACTCTTGTTTCATCAAATCCTCTGTGGTTGTCATTCCTAAGAACACAGGCTCTTTCCACAAAGAATCTAAATAGCGTTGTTTTTTGCTGTAATCAACTTTGCCGGACTTATCCGTTGCATACACTTCCGCATCTTTTCTGATGTCATTGGCTTTCCAAGTACGAGCCAAAAAATAGATACTGATTGCTAAAAAAGCCACTAATAATGCGACTATACCACCTTTATTTCTCATAATAAATATATTTTCCCCAGCCTCGATGAGGAATAATCATTTGAATAATTTGCTTTTGAGGCAAAAAGCAACATAAAAAATTTTATTTGAATGTCAATAATCCGTAGAAGTACTATTGAAGAAAGAAAAATTAAAAACTCAAGGGGCATTGGGAGCGATAAAATGCTCGCACAGACTTTCGAAATAAGCTAATCGGAAGAAAAAATTAGCATATACCTTATGAAAAGATTCGACCGTAATGTAAGTAAATTGAGGAGCCGGCAAAATGATAGCATCGTGTCCAAAATCAAAAGCATGGCTTGGCATGATGACCTCCAAAGAAAGCTCACTGACTGTCGTTTTTTGGTCTGAATTTTCTTTCTTGTCGGTTTTTTCTTGTTTGGCAGAAGCTTTTGTTTGAGGCGATTGCGACGACAATTGCCTGCTGAAAATACCCGTCAGCAGTACCATTACCAGCCATAAAAGACCAAAAGTTCGTGTTATGTAAGAATGTTTTTTCATATTTACGCACCGCAAAGCTACAAGAAAATCTTTGAATAAGTCAAATCTATTTTGAAAAAAGATTCAATTCAGATAAAATTTATTCCGATTCTCTCCCATGCTTATTGATTTATTTTCCCTGTGAAGTTGTTGTGGTTTTTTAGTAGATTGATTGGTGCAGGTGTTTGTGTTTGGTTCA
>CAYUFZ010000029.1:1873-6915 GCA_964444025.1 uncultured Emticicia sp. | reverse complement strand
TTGTGGTTTTTTAGTATCAGCTATTTTATCTATTTTTGTACTTGGTTTATCATAAACAAGAAAGATATTTTATGGCTCAGTACGACGTTGTAATACTTGGAAGTGGTCCCGGCGGTTATGTAGCTGCCATTCGTGCATCACAATTAGGCTTAAAAACAGCCGTTATCGAAAAAGAAAACTTGGGAGGCATCTGCCTAAACTGGGGTTGTATTCCAACCAAAGCCTTGTTAAAGTCAGCCCAGGTATTTGAGTATATCAAGCATGCCAAAGATTACGGAATTGAAGTAAGCGAGGCACATGCAGATTTCAATGCAGTCATCAAGCGTTCTCGAAACGTGGCTGAAGGAATGAGCAAGGGCGTAAACTTCTTGATGAAAAAGAATAAAATCGATGTTATTTTGGGGTATGGAAAAGTTCAGCCGGGAAAGAAGGTTGAAGTGACTGATGCCGAAGGCAAAAAATCGATAGTCGAAGGCAAGCATATCATCATTGCTACTGGGGCTCGTGCCAGACAATTGCCTAATGTACCCATTGATGGGCAAAAAGTTATCGAATATCGCAAAGCCATGAGCTTGGAAAAACAGCCCGCTTCAATGCTTGTGATGGGTTCGGGTGCCATTGGGGTTGAGTTTGCTTATGTTTATGCAAGCATGGGAACAAAAGTGACTATTGTTGAATTTATGCCAAATATCGTACCAGTAGAGGATGAAGATATTTCGAAAGAATTGGCAAAAATTTACAAAAAATTAGGCATTGAAATCCATACAAACTCAAGTGTTGAGAAAGTAGATGTTTCGGGAAATACGTGTATTTCTACAGTCAAGACACCTTCGGGAGAAATCACCATCGAAACAGATGTGGTACTTTCGGCAGCTGGAATCGTATCCAATATCGAAAATATCGGATTGGAAGACGTGGGCATTGCGACCGACAGAGGCAAAATTTTGGTTAATGGCTTTTCTGAAACCAATATGCCTGGATATTATGCCATTGGCGACGTAACCCCAGGACAAGCCTTGGCTCACGTGGCTTCTGCGGAGGGCATTATCTGTGTTGAAAAAATAGCTGGACATGCTCCACAACCTTTGGATTATAAAAATATTCCGGGTTGTACTTATTGTTCTCCTGAAATTGCATCGGTTGGCTATACAGAAAAAGCAGCCAAAGAGGCAGGCTATGACATCAAAGTTGGAAAATTTCCATTCTCAGCATCTGGAAAAGCCAAAGCTGGTGGTGTTGCAGACGGATTTGTGAAAGTAATATTTGATGCCAAATATGGCGAATGGTTGGGATGTCACATGATTGGCAATAACGTCACTGAAATGATTGCAGAAGCAGTAGTTGCTCGTAAGTTGGAGACAACCGGCATGGAAATAATCAAGTCAGTTCACCCACATCCTACTATGTCAGAGGCAATTATGGAAGCCGTAGCAGCTGCTTATGGTGAAGTAATTCATTTATAAAAATCAATAGGAAAATGAAAAAATCGGTATTCTGTTTGAAAATAAATAGAATACCGATTTTTGATTGTGATGTATTATTAGAGATAAAAGACTATTTTTGTAAAAAAATCTAAATAAATATACTTTTTGGCATAATTTTTATGAAAGTATTGATAGAAGTTCAAATCAATTTCATAAATTTGCACTCCAAAAATTATCTAAACGAATCAAGGCATATCTTTACCTTTATTCCTACAGATTTTGAAATGGTAGTTTTACATCAAAATTGAGATAAAATATAGTCAAAAATGGCAAAAGAAGAAAAATCAGGTCTTGAAATCATTGAAAGCACCGAAGAATTACAAAAAGAATTTATAAAAGCAGAAGGTTTTTTGAAAGATAATCAGAAAGCTCTTAGCATTTTAGGTGGAATTATCGTAGTGGCAATTCTCGGAGTATTCGGATATAAATATTATACCAAAACTCAAGATAATGAAGCTCAGGCGGCCATGTTTAACGCTGTTTTTGCTTTCGAATCAGATTCATTGAAGCAAGCCTTGAATGGTACTGGAGGAAACGAAGGCTTGATTGCGATTGCTGATAACTATTCCTCTTCAAATGCTGGTAATTTAGCAAATTTTTATGTTGGAGTTGCTTTGGCAAAACAAAACAAGTATGACGAGGCTATTGAGCGTTTGAAAAAATTCAGCTCAGATGATTTGTTGTTGCAAGGAAGAGCTTATGCTTTAATCGGCGATTTGTACATGGAGAAGAAAAGCTTGGAAGATGGCATCTCTTACTACAAAAAAGCTGCGGAATATAAGCCGAATAAAACTTTCACCCCAGTTTATTTAATGAAATTGGCGACAGCTTATGAATTAAACAACAATAACAAGGCTGCTTTGGAAGCTTATAACGAAATCGTTGCCAAATATCCAGAATCGATTGAAATTGGTAATGCAAAGAAATACAAATCCAAACTCGAAGGCATCGTCGGCGAGTAATATTTGGTTATTTTAGCTCATAATCAAAGGGATAAGCCGAAATTAGGTTTATCCCTTTTTTTTAATTATTACCACTCGGCATTTACCGATAGTTTTGAAGAATTTTTAAACATGTAGTATTTATGTCATCCGCAAATAAAAATTTAAGTGAGTTTCGCACAGAAGGCTTGCCCGATGTCAGCCAAAAAAAATTTGCTATCATTGTCGCTGAATGGAACAGTGAAGTAACAGAAGCCCTGTTTGAAGGAGCCTACCATACCTTGCTAAACCATGGCGTATCAGAGACAAATATTATTCGTGCCAATGTGCCGGGAAGCTATGAGTTGAGTTTTGCTTCTCAAATCTTTGCACAAAAAGAAGCCATTGATGCCGTGATTGCCATCGGCTGTGTGATTCAAGGAGAAACCAAACACAATGATTATATCAATCATGCCGTGGCACAAGGACTTACGAATGTGTCTTTGAAGTACAACAAACCTGTTATATTCGGGGTATTAACACCCAATAACCAAGAACAAGCCTTGGACAGAGCTGGAGGAAAACACGGAAACAAAGGCGATGAAGCCGCCATTACAGCAATTAAAATGCTTGCTTTTTCATAACATAATTATTTTTATACGATTAAACAATTATTCAAAAATCAATATAATACAATGCAAGTTTGGAAATTTGGTGGCACCTCAGTAGGAAAGCCGGAGCGTATGCACTCAATTCGTCATTTGATAACAGAAGACGGAGCTCGTAAAATCGTTGTTTTGTCTGCTCTTTCAGGCACAACTAATGCCCTTATTTCGATTGGAGAATCTTTAAAAGCCAATAATGATGCCGAAGCAATTGAAAAAATTGAGGCTTTGTATGCTCATTACCAATCTTTTATCAAAGAGCTATACAAAACTTCAGAAGGACTTGCCAAGGGTACTCAAATCGTTGAAAATGAATTTGGATTTATTCGTTCTTTGGTCAATATCAAACCCTTTTCGCTGAAACAAGAGAAAGAAATTGTAGCAGAGGGAGAATTGCTTTCTACCCAAATGTTTGAGGCATATTTGCAAGAAGAAGGCATAAGCTCTGCTTTATTACCTGCTTTGGATTTCATGCTGATTGATGCCGACAACGAACCAGTTTTAAGCTTTACAGAAGAAAAATTAGGTGCCATGCTTGCACAATTAACAGACAAGCAGATATTTATTACACAAGGATTTATTTGTCGCAATCCGAGAAATGAAGTCGATAATTTGAAAAGAGGAGGGTCGGATTATACCGCTTCTTTGATTGGCGGAGCGATTCGTGCCGAAGAAATTCAAATCTGGACAGATATTGATGGCATGCATAATAATGACCCTCGTATTGTGAAACGGACATTCCCTGTTCGAGAACTAACTTTTGAAGAAGCCGCTGAACTGGCTTATTTTGGAGCAAAAATTCTTCACCCAAGTACCATTACACCAGCAAAAATGAGAGGAGTTCCTGTACGTTTGAAAAATACAATGGAGCCAAATGCTTACGGCACATTAATCGCCAATAAATCAACAGATTCGGAAATCAAAGCGATTGCCGCAAAAGATGGCATCACCGCTATTTATATTCATTCCACTCGTATGCTCAATGCTTATGGTTTTATGAGAAAAGTATTTGAGGTATTTGAAAACTTCAAAACTCCAGTAGATATGATTACGACTTCGGAAGTATCCATTGCCGTAACGATTGACAATGCCGAAAACTTAGATAAAATCACGGCGGTATTGGGACAATTTGCTGACTTGGAAGAACACGACAGAAATCAATCAATTATCTGTATTGTTGGGAATTTTATGGCAGACAAAGCTGGCATTGCCCTCAAAGTAATGGAAGCCATGAAAAATATCCCTATTCGGATGATTTCTTATGGAGCATCGGAGCATAATATTTCTCTTTTAGTAGATACAAAGCACAAAAATGATGCTTTGAATGCTCTAAACGAAGGTCTATTCAAATTTGACTAATCAATATGTTCCTATCATTTTAAGATGGGAACATACATCCTTCATCGAAACAAAGATTTTTTATGTTACAACTCAATTTTATCAAAGAAAATAAACAAGCGACTATTGCTGCACTTCAACGAAAATATTTCAAAAATGCAGAAGAAACGATAGATGCTGTATTGGCAATTGACCAAAAACGTCGAGAAATTCAGGCAGAATTAGATAATACTTTGGCTCGGGCAAATGCTTTGGCAAAAGAAATCGGAAATCTGATGAAATCTGGGCAAAAAGAAGAAGCAGAATCTGCCAAAGCTGAAACGGCAACTTTGAAAGCTAAATCGAAGAGCTTGGAGGAAGATTTAAAAACGTCAGAGACTGAGCTGTATGATATTCTTGTGACTATCCCCAATCTGCCGCATGAAAGTGTGCCTGAAGGAAGAACAGCAGAGGAAAACGTAAATATTTTTCAGAATGGTACAATTCCCGAATTACACGAAGCAGCTTTGCCTCATTGGGATTTAATCAAGCAATACGACATTATCGATTTTGACTTAGGAAATAAAATTACCGGAGCGGGTTTCCCTGTATATAAAGGATATCGCCGAGGTCCTTGACGGCCTCCGACATCGAAC
>CAYUFZ010000029.1:0-1863 GCA_964444025.1 uncultured Emticicia sp. | reverse complement strand
TCATTGATTTTGACTTGGGCAATAAAATCACAGGGGCGGGGTTTCCAGTTTATAAAGGGAAAGGAGCAAGAATCCAACGAGCAATGATTAATTTTTTCTTGGACGAAGCTCTTGCCGCAGGGTATTTTGAGGTACAGCCACCCATTCTTATCAATAAAGATTCGGGATTTGGCACCGGTCAATTACCCGACAAAGAAGGGCAAATGTACCATGCGACCGTGGATGATTTATACCTAATCCCGACAGCGGAAGTGCCGGTTACAAATATTTATCGAGACATGATTTTAAGCGAAAATGAGTTGCCCATCAAAAATGTCGCTTATACGCCATGTTTCAGAAGAGAGGCAGGTAGCTGGGGAGCCCATGTACGTGGATTAAATCGTTTACACCAATTTGATAAAGTTGAAATAGTACAAATCAGAAAGCCCGAAGAGTCTTACCAAGCCTTGGACGAAATGGTTAATCATGTAAAATCATTGTTGGAAAAGCTCGAATTGCCTTATCGAATTTTAAGACTTTGTGGCGGCGATATGGGCTTCACTTCTGCTTTGACTTATGATTTTGAAGTATATTCAGCAGCTCAAAAGCGTTGGTTAGAGGTTAGCTCGGTGTCTAATTTTGAATCCTACCAAGCGAATCGATTGAAATTGCGATATAAATCAGATGGAAAAAATCAGTTGTTACATACGTTGAATGGCTCTGCGTTGGCATTGCCAAGAATATTGGCCTCGATTCTCGAAAATTTCCAAACACCCGACGGAATTAATATTCCTAAAGTGTTGGTGCCTTATTGCGGATTTGAAAAGATTTAAGAAGCGTGTTTATATAAAAAAATGGCTGTTTAAAAAATTAAACAGCCATTTTTACTTATTTGACATACATCAAAGCAATTTTTTTCGCAGATACTCAATTGCCATCGTATTGGCTTCTTTCGCAGCTACCTCATCAAACTTCGGATTACTTGGATTTGCAAAAGCATGAGCAGCATTGAAAATTTTATAATTCAATACTTTTCCTGCTGTTTTCATATTTTCGGCAAACTGTTCAATAACTTCTTTTGAAATGTATTGTTCGGTAGCAAACAAGCCCAAAACATCAGTATTGAGTGACTTTAATTTTTCACTATCTTTGACCGGCATTCCATAATACATCACCGAGCCTACCGTTTGTTTTCCTCCGATAATAGCTGATTTGAGAGACCAACTTCCCCCAAAACACCAGCCCACATTGGCAACTTTGGCTTTTTTACCTACAAAATTCAAAGCTCCTTTGACAATATTTTCCAAACGCCCTTCTACAACACCTTGCATAAATTTTCCCGCATCTTTTGGGTCAGTTGCAATTTTCCCATCATACATGTCCAAAGCCAAGACATTTACATTTTGGTCTAAAGCCCCATAAAAAACATCTGCCTGACGCTTGATGTGGTCGTTAAGTCCCCACCATTCTTGATACACAAAAAGCCATTTATCGGTTTTTTTCTTAGCTTTTACAAAATAAGCATTGCCTTTTGTACCGTCTTCCGTATCAAACTGAATCATTTGTCCACCTACTTCACTGACGTGTTGATAGACCAAAGGAGCCAAATGGGAAGCAATGAATGATTTATCATTAGCAAAAACAGCCATATTGCCATCATTGCTTGCAAATACGACATCACAACATGTTTGTGCAAATCCCGCCAAAGATCCACCCCACAGAATTGTCAAAAATAAGATTTTCTTCATTTTTATAAAAAATTAGTTTATTCAGATAAAATAAACAACTTGAGAATGCCGCAAATGTTTAGATACATTTTTGCATTTAATGTCTTTTTAAGCTTTTTTCTTGATGATTTTTTTAGCAGCATCCAATAAATCTTTT